>SVJW01000005.1 GCA_015068735.1 Oscillospiraceae bacterium | reverse complement strand
ATAGTTTTACTAATGTCCTTCCACGGCATACAATCAACTCCTTTGTATGCCTATAGTGTATCATATTTGTAAACTATGTGCTCGGACAATTTGTAAACTATGTTATCATACTATACAGGAATCGGAATCCCCCGCGTTTTTGGTACTTTTGGCTCCCAAAAGTACATCGTCCCTTGTGACTCCGCAAACATTTTCCTTTTAGTTAAATGGGAGAATCGGAACAGCTTTCTCAAAACTCTTTTACTAAAAAGAAAAAACCTTATTGAATAATCTTGTCGGTTTTGGTAAAATAACAATATCTATAAAAAAAGGGATGATTTTATGCCGGGCATCGGTACAATAATAAACGTTGTGTTAGTAATAGTCGGCTCTCTTCTGGGGCTTCTTCTTAAAAAGGCAATCCCCGAAAGGTTAAAAACCAGTCTTGTGCAGGCATTGGCGCTGGCTACCATGACAATAGGACTTACGGGAATAATTACCGCATCCTGCAAAGCAAACGAAAGCGGTACGCTAAGCTCCGATTACATAATTCTGATGGTTGTATCTATGGCGGTGGGCACATTTATAGGTGAGCTTGTAAATATTGAAAAAAGGCTGGACAGTATGGGGAACTTTTTCCAGAGGAAGTTTTCCTCCGAAAGCTCTTCTACCTTTGCGCAAGGGTTTATTACGGCTTCACTCGTTTTCTGTGTAGGCTCAATGGCAATCCTCGGCTCTCTCAATGACGGAATACTCCACGACCCCACAATCCTTATAACAAAAAGCCTGCTGGATATGGTTATGGCAATGGTGTTTGCCTCCACGCTGGGAATAGGCGTAATGTTTTCTATAATTACCGTTGCCGTTTATCAGGGGCTTATAACCCTGTGTGCTTCGTTTGTTGCACCATATCTTACGGAAACAATCATTTCACAGATGTCTTTTATCGGAAGCATCCTGATCATGGGAATAGGCTTTAATTTTCTTTATGAGCCTAAGCTGAAGCTCGGCAATATGCTTCCGTCTATGTTTATACCGCTTATATGGCACGCAATTGAAAATTTAGCAGGAGGACTGTTTTAATATGAAAAGATCAGGCGGAGTTCTTATGCATATTTCCTCTCTTTCGGGGAAATACGGTATAGGTACAATGGGCGAAAACGCAAAAAAGTTTATCGATTTTCTTTCGGAGTGCAATTTCGGAATATGGCAGGTACTTCCCTGCGGCCCTTGTGACGAATACAATTCTCCTTATTCGGGGAAAAGTGCTTTTGCAGGAAACATCTATTTTATAGACCCCGAAATTCTTTACAAAAAAAATCTCCTCACTAAGGAAGACTTAAAAGAATGTGAATGTGAAAATATTTATGTAACCAATTATGAATTTCTCTACGAAACCCGTGAAAAAATTTTCAGAAAGGCATTTGGCAGATTTCAAAGCAGGGAAAAAGTCGCTGACTTTGTGAAAGAAAACCCGTGGGCGGAGGATTATGCGCGTTTCTGTGCATTAAAAAACGGGAATTCCCTACCTTGGTACGAATGGGAAGACGGGCTTAAATTCCGTGATGAAAAAACATTGTCCAAAGTTTCGGAAGACTTAAAAGAAGACATTCTTTTCTATAAATTTTTGCAATATGAATTTTTTTCCCAATGGAATGAAATGAAAAAATACGCCAATTCCAAAGGCGTACAGATTGTAGGCGATATGCCTATCTACCTTTCGCATGACAGCGCAGATGTGTGGGCAAACCCACATCTTTTCTCTCTTGATAAGGATATGCACCTTGAAAGATGCGCAGGCGTTCCCCCCGACTATTTCTGCGAAGACGGACAGATGTGGGGAAATCCCCTCTATAACTGGGATAATCTGAAAAAGGAAAACTATTCTTTATGGATAGATAGACTTCGTCACGCACTCAGTATGTATGATGCCGTAAGAATAGACCATTTCCGTGCGTTTTCCGCATATTGGTCAATCCCTGCAGGGGAAAAGGCAACTAAGGGCAGATGGGAGAAAGGTCCGGGAATTGAATTTTTTAACACTCTTAAGGGAATTTACCCCGATGCAAATATTATTGCGGAAGACCTTGGCGACATTGATGACGATGTACGCACCCTCCTTAAAGAAACGGGCTTCCCCGGAATGGGCGTAATGCAGTTTGCATTTATAACCGACGATAATACACCGCATCTTCCACATAACTATACGGAAAAGACGGTTGGCTATACCGGAACTCACGACAATAACACCCTTTTGGGCTGGCTGTGGGAATCCGATGAAAAAAGCCGTTGCTATGCACTCGATTACTGCAATTTCCACGGCGATTGGGGACAGGGAGGTCCTCACAGCGAATCCATAAGAAGTATAATCCGCACCTTATGGAGTTCGGGGGCACTTATCACAATTGTCCCCATTCAGGATTTGTGCGGTTTCGGAGGAGATACCTGTATGAATCACCCCGGTGTTGCCGATGGGAACTGGTGCTTCAGAATTACGGAAGAAGCCCTTTCTTCCATCGACAAAGACTTTTACAGAAAACTTAACAGACTGTATAAAAGATAATTTTGAAATAATGCTTGACTTTAGCACGATAAAGTGGTAATATATTAACACATTATCACACAAAGGAGATTTTAATTATGAAAAAAATACTCGCAATCATGCTTGTACTTATGCTTGCAGTTGCAATGTTCGCAGCATGCGAAAAGCAGCAGGATGCCGCTAAGGACAGCGCAAACATTGAAAAGGACGGCAAAATCGTTGTAGGTATCACAGAATACGCTCCCATGGACTACAAGGACGACAACGGCGAATGGACAGGTTTCGATGCTGAATTCACACGCGAATTCGCAAAGTCTCTTGACGTTGAAGTTGAATTTGTTGTTATTGACTGGGAAAGCAAGTTCGACGAACTTAACGCAGGTTCCATTGACTGTATCTGGAACGGTATGACAATTACTGACGAAGTAAAGGAAAAGACAAACTGTTCTGTTCCCTATGCAAAGAATAAGCAGGTTCTTGTTATGAAGGCTGATGTTGTAGCTAACTATCAGGACGAAGCATCTTTGAAGAATCTTTCCGTTGCAGTAGAGCAGGGCTCCGCAGGCGAAGGCGTTGCTAACGACCTCGGACTTACAAATATTGTTCCCGTAACTGCACAGACTGACGCTCTTCTTGAAGTAAAGGCCGGAACATCTCAGGCTTGTATTATTGATATGACAATGGCTCAGGCTATGACTGGTGAAGGAACTGACTACGCTGATCTTGCTATGGGTATCCTTCTTAAGGATGAAGAATACGGTATTGCATTCAGAAAAGGTTCTGATATGACAGAAAAAATCAATGCATTCATCGAAGAGTCTAAGGCTAACGGTTTCCTTGCAGGACTTTCCGAGAAATACGGTGTAGAAATCACCGAATAATCAGTTTAGTTGATTCATTCCGGCAGGAGATGGCTCATCTCCTGCCGACATTTTGTTTTGAAAGGTTTTCACTATGGATACTTTTTTTCAGGATTTCCTCTATGTAACACAGGAATTGTGGATAGGTTTTCAGTCTACGCTTAAACTTTTTGCGTTGACGCTTGTTCTTTCACTTCCTTTGGGACTTATTATATGTTTCGGTTCAATGAGCCGTTTCAAACCCCTTAAATGGCTTGTAAGAACATTCGTATGGATTATCCGCGGTACACCCTTAATGCTGCAGCTTATCATAGTTTTCTACGGTCCGGGACTTTTAGGCTATGTTTCTATGCTGGACAGATTCACCGCAGCGCTTCTGGCATTTGTTATAAACTATGCCTGCTATTTCTCCGAAATATACCGCGGTGGAATCGAATCCATCAGCAAAGGGCAGTATGAAGCAGGACAGGTATTGGGTCTCACAAAAACTCAGGTCTTCTTCAAAATTGTCCTGTTGCAGGTAATAAAACGCATTGTTGCCCCCATGAGCAATGAAATAATAACACTTGTTAAAGATACCTCTCTGGCAAGAGTTATTGCCGTTCAGGAAATTATTCACAGTGCAAACTCCTTCCGTACAACTGAGGCTATTTTGTGGCCGATGTTCTATGCAGGTGCATTCTATTTAGTATTCTGCGGTATTCTCACATTGCTGTTCGGATACATAGAAAAGAAATTAAGTTATTTCAGGAGCTGACACAATGGCTATATTAGAAGTAAAAAACTTAGTAAAAAATTTCGGCAAAATACAGGTTCTCAAGGGTATAGATTTTTCTATGGAAAAAGGGGAAGTTGTTGCAGTTATAGGTTCTTCGGGAAGCGGTAAAACAACCCTTCTCCGCTGTGTAAATTTCCTTGAAGAGGCTGATAAGGGGCAGATACTCGTTGACGGTGAATGCATTTACGACGGAGAGAGTGCAAAAAAGATGTCCTCTTCGGAAATTCGTAAAAACCAGCTTAATTTCGGGCTTGTTTTCCAGTCCTTTAATCTGTTTCCCCAATACACAGCATTTGAAAACGTCACCCTTGCGCCCAAACTTCTTGCAAAGGAACGTCCCGATTATAAGCAGAACAAGAAGCAAATTCTTGAAGAAATAGAAGAAAATGCCAAGTCGCTTTTAGACCGCGTAGGACTTTCCGACAGGATGAATAACTATCCCTGCCAGCTTTCCGGTGGCCAGCAGCAGCGTGTTTCCATTGCGAGAGCTCTGGCACTTAATCCCAAGGTTTTGTTTTTTGATGAGCCTACAAGCGCCCTCGACCCGGAACTTACGGGAGAAATTCTCCGCGTTATCCGCGACCTGGCGCAAAAGGATGTAACAATGGTTATTGTTACCCATGAAATTGAGTTTGCAAGAAATGTGGCAGACAGAATTATATTTATGGCAGATGGTGTCGTTTTAGAAGACGGCACACCTGAGGAAGTACTGGACAATCCCAAAAATGAAAAAACCCGTCACTTCCTGCAGAAATTGAACGAGAATTAAAAAGGGCTTGGTGAATATGGCTAAATCAAATGATTTTACAAAATTATATGATGCAATTCTTTCGTTGAAATCCAAGGATGAATGTAAGGTGTTTTTTGAAGATCTTTGCACAATAAAAGAGCTGGAAACAATGTCCCAGCGTCTTGAAGTTGCAAAAATGCTTCTGGACGGGAAGACCTTTAATGAAATCGTTGCGGCAACAGGTGCTTCAACAACAACTATTTCCCGTGTAAACCGTTGCCTTAACTACGGCGACGGTGGATACAAAAGCGTTATAGAAAAATGCAAAATGTAAAAACATAACGGCTGACGAGAATTCGTCAGCCGTTCTTCTTTTCGTTTGTTCTTCCTACAAGATAATCAATCGTGGTGTCAAACAAATTCGCTATCCTTATCAGAATTTCAATCTTTGGTTCCCGTGTCATCAGCTCGTAATTCTGATAAGTTTTTTCGGTAATATCACAATATATTGCAACCTGATTTTGAGTATAGCCCTTTTCTCTTCTACATTCTTTTAAACGCTCAGATAAAACCTCTCTCATAATCCACCACCCACAATTGTTCTTGACAAAAACAGTATAGTAGATTACAATAAGAAATATACCAACGATTGTTGGTGTTTGTTGAAAGGAGTATTCAATATGGCAGAATTTTGTCTTGAGTGTTGGAACAAAATCAACGGTACCAACAAACCTGAAAGCAAATATGTTATGTCTAAGGAAGTTGGTTTTTGTGAGGGATGCTGGGAACTCAAAAAAGTTGTTATAAAAGAAAAAGATGACCGTGGTTTTCTTAATTGGTTAATTCAAGATTTTCTGGGATAAACACTTGCTCACCGTCATAAAATTCATATAATCTTTCGGGAAATTTAGTGAGAATTTCCTTTTTTGCTTTGGGGAGTTTTTTAAGCCTTGCTTCAAGCTTTGAAGCCTCGCTCCTGCCCTCTTCCGTCTGCCACGCGGCTGCAATGGACACTACTTCCTTTGCGTGGGTATACTTTGCCCCTTTGGAATTTTCTTTATTTGTATGCTCCTCAAACCGCCTGAATAAATCGGTTGTGATTCCGCAGTAAAGCGAATTATCACTGCACCGCATTAAATATACATAATACATATTATTCACCGCAGTCCCTCGGTCATTTAATTTATGCAAAGTTAGTCCTATGGTCAATTTTTTTGTATTTAAGAAGGACATTGATAGTTTTTTACATCTTTTTTATACTATATAGTTTCTTAAAAAATCTTATAGGGCCTCTAAAATTGTACCTTTAAAAACAAGCACTTTTCTTTTTATTTTTTAACAATCTCTACCATAATTTTTAACAATTTGAATACTTTCCTCTGGAGTCGGAACAGTTTTACCACGATGAGTTGTATATTCTATCACATCCTCATTGAGTGTCCCAATCACTGGAGTATATTCTTTTGGCAAATTTATCATTGTCTTTTTATAACGAGACTCAGTAGCAAAGCCATATATTACGCCGCTTAACGAGGCAAGAAAAATCAACCAACCAACAAAACTTGTTTTTTCAGAAAAAGCTACAATTCCGCTCAGCACTGCACATATGAAAGAGATAGCCGCCCATTTTAAATATTTCATATTTTTATCCCAGCTGGGTTTCTCTCCGCATTTAGCACAATTTGTATTTTGTAAAAAAAGATCGTTACGTAAAGACTCCGCACTATGATTTGGATCAGTTATTATTTTATACACATTTCTTCTCCATTCGTTCTCTGCAAGAGTAGAAGCTTCCAATTTCGCTTTTTCTCGTACTGATTTGCGACAAGAGTTAGTTGATACCTCCGCTCGATACCCAATAACTCCTGTAGAAAAGTTAGTCTCACCACATTTTTCACATTTCCAACTTGCATATATTGGCACCGTAACATCTGTCGTATAGGTTGTTGTTGTCGCCATAGTTTGGTTCCTTTCTCTTTTGTAATAATATATCAACTAATTGAAAACCTTATCAGCGCGCTATATAATCCATCTTTCTCATAGATTTTAAAATTTCATATAAAAACAGTTCTTTTACTTATGGGTGTTTCCTAATTTGTATTATAACACCTACACCTTTTTTCGTCAATATTTTTATTGTCAAATATAGTGATGGGTGCCGCGCGAGCGAAAGCCCTTCAGTCTAAACGAAATATTTTCGTCAGAAACTTTTCGTTTCGAAAGGATGACCTCGTCATCCGCCTTAATTGCAGAATACATGCTCGCCTATCGTGCATATAACCTCGCGAGTTCTTATCCACTTATTCGTTGCCGTTTTCGGGTTATAATAATATATTGCTCCGCCTGTAGGGTCCCAGCCGTTAAGAGCATCACGGGCGGCACGGCGGCTGCTTGCATACATCTGCGCATTTATTTGTCCGTCATCAACAGCTGTAAATGCGCCTTTCTGATATACTACCCCTGCAATTGTATTGGGGAACGACGGATGATCCACACGGTTTAAAACAACGGCGCCCACAGCCACTTGACCTTCATAAGGCTCACCCCTTGCTTCACCGTTAATCACTCTTGCAAGAAGTTCAATGTTAGCATCGTTAGGTGATGCTGTCTGCCCTGATGAGGAAGATGAAGAAATTCCCATGGCATTAAGTGTTTGCACACCTGCAATGCCGTCTACTTTCAGTCCGTTCTTTTTCTGAAAACTGCGCACGGCATTTTCCGTCTGCCACCCATAAACACCATCCACGCTTCCCGAATAATATCCCCAGTTTTTAAGTTTGGTCTGGATTTTTTTGACCTCTTCTCCACGAGAACCCACTTTTGACACAGCAAAGGCGGTTACACATACCGTAAGCAAGAGAAACATCGTGACACCAACTGTGAAAATTCGTTTCTTCACCGTATTCAGCCTCCTTTTTCCATAAACAGGTTTATTGTTCTGTATACATTCTTTACCAAAAACAGGTTTTTATACATTTTTTTATTTATAAGCAAAAAATGGTAGACAACTTTTTTGTTCTGTGGTAAAATAACATAATGATATACTGCTATAAGTAGGTGATTTTGTGAGTATCCGGGGAATTATATTTTTAGCATTTGCCGTTTTGGGAGGAATCCTGAATTTTACGGCGCGCCTTATCGGTGAAAAGCTCGGAGTTTCCGCACTTAAACTGAAATTCATTGGACTTATAATAGTTGTTTTATCAATTTCACTTTTATTTATTTTTGGTAAATAACATCTTGAAAGGATGGATATATTTTGAAAAACTTAGAAAAAACCTATAATCCGTCAGAAATCGAGGACAAGCTTTATAAAAAATGGATTGACGGCGGATATTTCCATGCTGAGCCTGACAGCAAGAAGGAGCCTTACACAATCGTAATTCCTCCTCCCAATGTTACAGGTCAGCTCCATATGGGTCACGCTCTTGATGAAACACTTCAGGACGTACTTATCCGTTACAAGAGAATGCAGGGCTACTCTGCTCTCTGGGTGCCCGGTACTGACCATGCAGGTATCGCAACACAGATCAAGGTTGAGGAAGCTCTCCGTGTGAATGAAGGGCTTACCCGTTATGACCTCGGTCGTGAGAAGTTCCTTGAAAGAGTTTGGGACTGGAAGAATAAGTTCGGTGACCGTATCATCAATCAGCTTAAGAAACTCGGTTGCTCCTGCGACTGGGAGAGAGAGCGTTTCACAATGGACGAGGGTTGCTCCAAGGCAGTTCGTGAAGTTTTCGTAAACCTTTACGAAAAGGGACTTATCTATAAGGGTAACAAGATTATTAACTGGTGTCCCAGCTGTGCTACTGCTCTTTCAGATGCTGAAGTTGAATACACAGAACAGCCCGGACATTTCTGGCATATTCGTTATAAGATGTCAGATTCCGACCAGTACATTGAAATCGCAACAACACGTCCCGAGACGCTTCTTGGCGATACTGCTATTGCAGTTAACCCCGAGGATGAAAGATATACAGATCTTATAGGTAAGACCTGTATTCTTCCCCTTGTTGGCAGAGAAATTCCGATTGTTGCCGATGAATATGTTGAAAAGGATTTCGGAACAGGTGCTGTTAAGATTACTCCTGCTCACGACCCCAATGACTTTGAGGTTGGACTTCGTCACAATCTTCCTATTATCAATGTAATGAATGACGATGCTTCCATCAACGCTCAGGGCGGAAAATACGAAGGTATGGACCGCTACGAAGCAAGAAAAGAAATCGTTAAAGACCTTGAAGAATGCGGTGCACTTATTAAGGTTGAAGATTATACACACAATGTTGGTACTTGCTACCGTTGCAGCACAACTGTTGAACCTCTTACAAGCGACCAGTGGTTCGTTAAGATGAAGCCTCTGGCTGAGGAAGCTCTCCGCGTTGTTCGTGACGGCGAAGTTGAGTTCGTTCCCGAAAGATTTACCAAGACATACACAAACTGGATGGAGAATGTACACGATTGGTGTATTTCCCGTCAGCTCTGGTGGGGACACAGAATTCCTGCATTCTACTGCGATGCTTGCGGTGAAATGGTAGTAAGTAAGACCGATGTTGAAGTTTGTCCTAAGTGCGGCAAGCCCATGCGTCAGGAAGAGGACGTTCTCGATACATGGTTCTCCTCTGCGCTCTGGCCTTTCTCCACACTGGGTTGGCCTGATGACACTCCCGAGCTTAACTATTACTATCCCACAAGCACACTTGTAACAGGATATGACATTATTTTCTTCTGGGTTGCAAGAATGATTTTCAGCGGATGCGAGCATATGAAAAAGCCACCCTTCCGCCACGTGTTCATTCACGGTATCGTTCGTGACAGTCAGGGAAGAAAGATGAGTAAATCTCTCGGTAACGGTATTGATCCTCTTGAAGTTATCGATAAATATGGTGCGGACGCACTTCGTTTCACTCTTGCAACAGGTAACGCACCCGGTAACGATATGCGTTTCTATTGGGAAAGAGTTGAATCAAGCAGAAACTTTGCTAACAAAATCTGGAATGCGGCAAGATTCGTTCTTATGAATCTTGAGGTTGAGGAATGCACTCTTCCCAAAGCGCCCCAGACCGAGGATAAGTGGATCATCTCCCGTTATAACAGCGTTGTTAAGTCAGTTACCGAAAATCTTGATAAGTTTGAGCTCGGTGTTGCTCTCGGCAACCTTTACGACTTTATCTGGGATGAATTCTGCGACTGGTATATTGAACTTGTTAAGCCTCGTCTTTATGGTGAAAATACAGAAAGCAAGCTGGATGCACAGAGAACTCTTTGCTACGTATTAAGCGGAATATTGAAGCTTCTCCATCCCTTTATGCCTTTTATTACAGAAGAAATCTTCTGCGCACTTCCCACAGGTGAGGAAACAATTATGACATCACAGTGGCCACTTTATACAGATTCTCTTTCTTTCCCCGAGGAAGAAAAGAAAATGGCCGTTATCTGCGATGCAATAAAGAGCGTTCGTAATATAAGAACGGAAATGAATGTTCCCCCGTCAAGAAGAGCAAGTATGATTATCGTAACAGATAACAAGGAGCTTTTTGAAAGCGGCATTGCATTCTATGAAAAGCTTGCAGGTGCTAAGGATGTTGTGGTTACCGATACAGAAGCAGGTATTCCCGAAGGTGCAGTAAGTGTAATCGTTGAGGGTGCAAAGATATTTATGCCCATGGATGAGCTTATCGATACCGAAAAGGAAAAAGAGCGTCTCAATAAGGAAAAGGAACGCCTCGAAGCTGAAATTGACCGTGTTGAGAAGAAGCTTTCCAATCAGGGCTTCGTAGCGAAAGCTCCGGCAAAATTGATTGAGGAAGAAAAGGCAAAGGGCGTTAAGTACAGAGAAATGTATGAAAAAGTCCTTGAATCTTTAAGCAAATTAAACTAATAATAAGTATAGAGGATGCAGGAAATTCTGCATCCTCTCAGCGTGTCGATAAACCTATCGACACGCTGGCAGACGAGGAAAAAGAAAGGTAAATCTGTTCAAGGCAAGCTCGTCGGCGTACGAGGGTACGGTAGAGATTGACTTGAACGGAAGCAAGCAAAAAGCCCTGAAAACTGCAATTTTCAGGGCTTTACTCAATATTTGTTTTAACAAACAGTTCTTTTATTAACGGGTTGTCGAAAATCGCCAACCCCTACAAAAATTTCAAGCATTTAAATTTGCTTGCGGTTGACCGACTTTTTCGACAGTCTGAGAGGATGCAGGAAATTCTGCATCCTCTATTTAAAACCCCTTAGTAAAGGACTGACATTATGTTAATTGATTTTCACACACATTTATTTCCTGACAAAATTGCCGCACGCGCAATTGAAGCTCTGGAAAACGGAATAATAAACACACACGGCAAGCTTCTTTTAAAGCCACAGACCGACGGAACTCTTGCAGGACTTATAAAAAGCATGGACGAGTGCGGTGTTGATATGAGCATTGTTATGCCGATTGCAACATCTCCCCCCCAGCACACCACCATTAACCGCTTCGCAAAAGAAATCACCGACAATAAACGCATTATTTCTTTTGGCAGCGTTCATCCAAGGCAGGAGGACTGGGAGGAAACTCTTGAATATATTGCCGCTGACGGCTTAAAGGGTATAAAGATGCACCCTGAATTTCAGACGTTTTTCGTTGATGAGCCGATTGTTGAAAAAATTGTAAAAAAATGTGAGGAACTCGGCTTGTGGGTGCTTTTCCACTCAGGCGAGGATTACGGATACAAGCCACCTTTCCATTGTACTCCCGAAAAACTCAGGAATCTTATTGACAGAACAGGATGTAAAAACATTATTGCGGCGCATTTCGGTAGTTTCTCAATGTGGGACGATGTGGACAAATACCTCATCGGAACTGATATTTATATGGATACATCTATGATTTACGGTTTTCTTGACAAGGAGAAGTGCCGTGATATGCTTCTCCGCCACGGAGCAGACAAATTCCTTTTCGGAAGCGATAACCCGTGGCAAAGTCCGAAGGATTCGTATGAGTATTTGCTGTCACTCGATTTAACCGATGAAGATTTGGAACTTATAGAGCATAAAAACGCAGAAAGAGTGCTTGGCATATAACCAAGCACTCTTTTTTAGTTCTTATCAGCGAAGATTCTTTTTACTTCTTCATAACTTTCTAAAGTCCCGATATCGTATCTCATTCCCGGCATTTTAAGGGCATACACATCTGTTTTCTGACACAGATAGCTGATGAAGCTGCCGGGAGCATCTGTACCGCAACCATCCTCAATACCCTGCTTTACAAGGGGGAGCTCATCTTTCTTATATATGTAGAAAGGACCTACACACCAGTTGCTCTTGGGATCCTGCGGTTTTTCTTCCATAGAAATAACCTTGAAATCTGCATCGGGAATCATAACACCGCTTCTGCGAAGAGCATTCACATCTTCCTTGTAGCTACACATTACAACGGCGGAGTTTTTCTCCTTGAAAAGCTCAACAAAGGGCTTGAATGAAAAGTCAAGAATATTATCGCCTGCAACAATCAAAAGGTCGTCGTCAAGGTTTAATGTGTCAATTGCAAACTGAATATCCTTAACTGCACCGAGTCTTGTTTCGTTGGAGATAGAGCCGTCATCAATAATGGTAACGGGATTTTTGAGTGAGCTGTTTTTCTTCCAGTTTTCAAAATGCTCCACATACTTATGGTTGGAAATTATGATATGCTCATTTATCCCGTCAATGTTGTCAATGTCGTCAAGAAGTCTGTCGAGTATACTTCTTCCTGCAACTTCAAGCAGGGGTTTGGGGAAATTTTCAGTAAGGGGATACAGCCTTGTGGCATAACCTGCCGCTAATACAATACTTTTCATTTTCCTACCTCTTTTATATTTCTTTTAATGTATTTATTATAACTTTTGCTGCCTTTTCAGCTGCTACAACTCTGAATTTTTCGTAGCTCATTTCTTCACCGTTTGCACCGTCGGAAATGGTACGGAGTACCGCAAAAGGCACTTTATTCACATAACAAACCTGTGCAATTGAAGCGCCTTCCATTTCGCAGGCAACGGCATTGAAGGTTTCTGCAATGTCTTTTTTCTTATCGTTGTCTGCAACGAAGCAGTCGCCCGATGCTACAATGCCGCGAACTAAGTTTCCCTCAACATTGGCGGAAATTTTCTCTGCAAGTTCCTTATCGCAGGGAAATTCCACCACATTGATGCCGGAAATCATACCACGGGGGTCACCGAAATAAGTAGTGTCCATATCGTGCTGAACAAGTGCCGTTGCAACAACGGTGTCAAGAATATCGGTCTTTTCCGTAAGACCACCTGCAACACCTGTGTTTATAATTTTGTCTGCACCGAACTTTACAATCATTGTCTGCGCGCACATTGCGGCAAAAACTTTACCGATACCGCACACAGCTGTGACAATTCCTTTACCGTTAAGCATACCTTTTGTATAAAGAGCACCGCTTACTGTAAATTCCTCTTTATTTTCCATTATGGCATTGATATGCTCTATTTCAATGTCCATTGCACCGATAATACCAATCATTTCTTACACCTCATATTTAAAATCGGGAGTATAGCTGCTAAGAATGTCGAGATACCTCCTGCATTCCTCTTTTGCAAGAGAAATATCGAGATTCTTGTAGTTTCCGCATTCAATCTGAGATGCACCGAAAACATCACCCTCATGAGAAATAACCTTTTGGAGAGTTTCCTTTAAAACGGCAAGAACTTCCTCATTTTTTCCGTTTCTCACAAGAAGATAAAACCCCGTCTGGCAACCCATGGGCCCGAAATATATTATATCCCGCCCGATTGACGAACTGCGGATATAAGTCGCAATCATATGCTCCACGCTGTGCATGGTAGCGTTGTCCATATAATCTCCCATATTGGGCTTTCTTGTACGGAGGTCATATGTCACAATATCCCCGTCTGTACGGGACACATAAATCCCGGGATTTAATTTGTTGTGGTCTATTTTAAAGCTTTCTATTTTCTGCGGTTTCATAAAATCACCTTATATTTTGAAGTCTAACGGGTCAAACATTGTCGTGTCTAAATTACGAACTCTGGGAACTCTTGGTGCAAAAGGATTGAAAACGTACTTTTTACAAATTCCGCTGAGCTTAAACTCGCCCTTTACATATTTACAGGTATATTCCTCACCGTTTGACTGAAGATACTTACAGTAACGGCAACAGTCGGACTCTTTAAATTTTCTTTTGTTAAACATCGTCTCACTCCTGCATTCCGTTATAGGAAACATCTGCCGCCTCGGGATCCATATTACAACGAAGTCTGTAAAAAGGAACACTTCCGAGGAGTTTATCTGTAAGAACAAGCATTTTTTCCATTTCGTACATATCGCTTGTTCTTAATGTCTGCGTCAGCACCGTTGAAATCGCTTCATGAGGAGCGATTTTTTCAATCTCATTAGTTTCGCCACGCTCTAAAATACATACCGCCTTAATGGGAGCAACCACATTATGTCCGTAGTTTTCTTTTCCTCGCCAAGGTGTTCCGCAAGCGAAAAACTTCCCGTTTCTCATACGCAGAATGGGTTTATCCCCGTTTACCACCAAAAATCTGTCGCCGAACTTTTCCGCCCACAGCCTTATATGAGTGGTTTTCCCCGTACCGCTGACTGCGGTGAAAAGATACGCCTCACCGTCAACGGCTACTGCCGCACAATGCATCAGCATTGCATCGTATTTCAATATTTTACGGCAGATAATACGGTAAATTTCAAGACTTTCCAAGTATCCGTCAGAACAGTCGGGGTTTTCCTCAATCACCTTTTTCATTACCTTGTCGGGGACTTCTACAGTAAAATGGGGTTTCCCCTCTGCCTCAAAACCGCGGCAAAAATCGTTGAAATAACTATATTTATTTTTTACATCGATAATAAGTCCTGCAAGCTTAATAATCATAGGATTACTCCTTACATATCATTTCTTACTATATCCTCATAAGTTTCTCTCTTTACCCCGATACGGCTCTTTCCGTCCTTCAATATAACAATTGGAAGACGGGGAATTCTGTTGTAATTGGAAGCCATTGAGAAATTGTATGCACCTGTTGTAAGCACTGCAAGGATATCGCCCTTTTCACATTCCTGAAGCATTATGTCCTCAGCAATAAGGTCGCCACTTTCACAACATTTTCCTGCAATTGTGCACTTGAAAGATGCTTCCTTATCTGCTTTGTTGGCGATAAGCGCACTGTACAAACTTCCGTAAAGGGCATAGCGTGGATTGTCACCCATACCGCCGTCAATTGCCACATAGCTTTTATACCCTGTAATTGTTTTTACACTTCCCACGCTGTATAGGGTAAGTCCCGCATCGGCAACAATGCTTCTGCCAGGCTCCATAAGGATTCTGGGCATTGTGACACCTGCAGACGCACATTTATTCTTTACATATACGCTGATTTCTTCAATTGTTTTTTCAATGTCAAGGTGGGGGTCGGATTCAATATATCTTACACCGAAGCCACCGCCAAGGTTGAGGGTTTTTGCCTCGTATCCAAGCTCTTTTTTAACAAGAGCGATAAAATCAATCATTATTTCCGCACTCTGGCAGAATGTTTCTCCGTCGAAAACCTGAGATCCTACATGGCAATGGAATCCATCAAGTGAGATATTCGGAAGAGAAAGGGCAAACTCAATCATTTTTATAGCCTGTCCCGTTTCAATAGCCGTACCGAATTTGGAATCAACCTGACCGGTTCTTACCGCTTCATATGTATGAGTATCGATACCGGGAGTGAGGCGCATTATTATTTTCTGTGTAATACCCTTTTCCCCTGCAATGCGGCTTATTGCCAGAAGCTCCTCACGGCAGTCTGCCATAAAGTAACCTACACCGCAGTCCATTGCAAACTCTATCTCATCATCTGTCTTGTTGTTTCCGTGGAAGTATACTCTTTCCATGGGAAAGCCTGCTTCCTTGGCGGTATAAATTTCTCCGCCGGAAACCACATCAACGGACATTCCTTCGTCCTTTACAATTCTGTATATTTCCTTGAAGCTAAGCGCCTTGCTTGCATAAAGAGCCTGCGCACTTTCGCCAAAATATTTTTTCATAGAATTTATATATGCACGGCACTTCTCACGAATACGCTCCTCATCAAGAACATAAAGAGGTGTCTTGTATTCATTTGCAAGCTCTGCCGTGTCAACACCTGCAAATGAGAGATTGCCTTTTTCGTTGATACTTAAATTTGTGTGAAGCATTACTATCAATTCCTTTCGCCAAAGCAGTACACAGTACCGCTATTATATTATTTTATACTTTTTTGCGGAAAAAGGCAATAGAAATTTTTAAATTAACGGCTTTTTCATAAGTGTATTTAATGGACGCAGAGAAAATTGTGCAGAATTCGTGAACTGAACCCGTAGGGCTTGCCCGAAGCTGTATGTGTATACAGCGAGAGGTGAAGTTCGCGGATAGAAAAACGCATACAAAAAAGGAATCCGCTGACGGATTCCTTTCCATAAATAATCAAAGTTAAAATGTTATCAGATTGAATAAAAGGCACAAACAATTAACTTTTTGCGTTTTTCGGTCTGCGCGATTTAATCAAGTCCAAGCGCTTAGTCGCCGAAGCAGATACCAAGCCCTCTCGCCATCTTAACTGTTTCGCATTCGGGATCAACAAGCTTGTTGCCGTTTCCGATAACATCCTCAAGAGAAGCACATTCGATTGTGTCACCTTTAAGAACAACCATGTTACCGAACTTACCCTGCATAGCATATTCTACTGCAGCGTAACCGTAACGGGAAGAAAGCACTCTGTCGTGGCCGCTTGTTGTACCACCGCGCTGAACGTGACCTAAGATTGTTGCACGAGCTTCGTTATTGCAAAGTTCTTCAAGCTGATCTGCAACAACGTTTGCAATACCACCGAGACGAATGGGGTCGGGGCTGTCTTCTCTTACCTTGAGAATTACTGCTTCACCGCCCTGGGGCTTAGCACCCTCGGAAACTGCAACGATTGCAAAATCCTTACCCTTTGCAAAATCTGCCTTAATTTTATCTGCAACCTTGTTAATGTCATAGGGGATTTCGGGAATGAGGATAACGTCTGCAGCGCCTGCAATACCACCGTGAAGTGTAAGCCAGCCTGCACCTCTGCCCATAACTTCCGCAACCATAATTCTGCCGTGGCTCTTTGCAGTAGTTCTGAGTCTGTCAAGAGAATCGGAAACAACACCGATTGCTGTATCGAAACCGTAAGTATAGTCTGTACAGCTAAGGTCGTTATCGATTGTCTTGGGAATACCGATTACATTTACACCGAGACGTGCAAAGTCTCTTCCGCTTGTAAGTGTACCGTCACCGCCAAGGATAAAGAGCGCATCAATACCTGCTTCCTTAAGGTTTTCTACTGCAACGTGAGAAACATTTTCGTAAACGATCTGACCGTCTTTCTTTACGATTTCACCATTCTCATCACGAACGGGATATTTAAAGAGGTTATCCTTGTTAGAGCTCTTTAAGATTGTGCCGCCTTCACCAAGAATTTCCTGTACGCTGTCAAGTGTCAGCGGAATGAAATCTTTGTGATAAAGGCCGTGATAACCTTTCTTGATTCCTACTACTTCAAGTCCGTATTTTGTAATTGCCGTCTTAACAACCGCACGGATAACAGCGTTAAGTCCGGGGCAGTCACCACCGCCTGTAAGAATACCGATTTTTTTAATACTTGCCATTTTCATTTTCCTCCACCTGTTTAAGCAATTAAACTCACAATGTTCATATTACTACAATTTTTTCATTATTGCAAGCAAAAAATTCATTTTCTTCAAACTTTTGTCAAATCCCATAATATAGGGGAATTTTCTTCTTTTTTTGTTAGAAAAAGTTTGCAAAATTTCAGATTTAAATGGTCATCCCAAAAATTTCGGGATGACCATTTAATACAAATTTTTCTTAGGTTTATTCTTTTACTATTTTTATTTCTCCGTTTTCTTCTTTTATAATAACTTTATCTCCCGAAGAAACTTTTCCGTCCAGCATTTCTTCAGCAAAAAGGTCTTCCACCTTGGATGTAATTGCACGACGGAGAGGTCTTGCTCCGTAAACGGGGTCAAATCCCTCTTTTGCAAGAAGTTTTATTGCGCTTTCGTCAACCGATGCCTCAATGTCATTCTGCAAAAGTCTCTTTTTAAGGCTTTCCAGCATGACAGAAGCAATTTCTCCGATTTCCTCTTCCGTAAGCTGAGAAAATACGATAATATCGTCAACACGGTTAAGAAATTCCGGTCTGAACATCTTTTTAAGCTCATCCATAACGCTGCTTCTGATGTTTTTGTTTACCGTTTCACGGGATTCGCTTGCCGATGCAAAGCCAAGAGACTTGGGCTCGGAAATATTTCTTGCGCCTACGTTACTCGTCATTATTATAACACAATTTTTAAAATCTACACGTCTTCCCTGACTGTCGGTAAGCTGACCGTCATCAAGAATCTGCAAAAGAATATTGAATACGTCGGGATGTGCTTTTTCAATTTCGTCAAAAAGAATTACACTGTACGGCTTTCTTCTTACCTTTTCGGTAAGCTGACCGCCCTCGTCAAAGCCTACATATCCGGGAGGCGAGCCAACCATTTTGGAAACGGAGTGCTTCTCCATATATTCGGACATATCAACACGGATGAGAGCATCCTCATCACCGAAAAGCGCCTCTGTAAGTGCTTTTGAAAGCTCTGTCTTACCAACGCCTGTAGGTCCTAAGAAAATAAATGAGCCGATAGGTCTCTTTGGGTCTTTAAGTCCGACTCTTCCTCGACGGATTGCTTTTGATACAGCTTTTACGGCATCATCCTGACCGATTACTCTCTTATGAAGAACTGCTTCAAGATTTTTGAGTCTTTCGCTCTCTTCCTCCGCAAGCTTCTTCACGGGAATACCTGTCCAGCCGGAGATGATTTCCGCAATTTCATCCTCGCCGATTTCTCCTGCACTCTGGGAGGATTTTCCCTGCCATTCATCACGAAGAGATGTGAGTTTTTCGTTTGCTTCTTTTTCCTTGTCTCTGAGAATTGCAGCTTTTTCAAAGTCCTGAGAATTTATTGCCTCTTTCTTTTCAGCGGCAATGGTTTCGATTTCTTTTTCAAGATCCTTTATTTCGGGAGGAGCTGTAAGTGCTCCCAGACGTACACGGCTGCACGCCTCGTCCACAAGGTCAATTGCCTTGTCCGGAAGAAAACGGTCGGTAATGTAGCGACTGCTCATTTTTGCAGCGGCAACAATTGCCTTATCAGTGATTTTTACACCGTGGTGTGCCTCGTATTTTTCACGGATGCCTTTTAATATTTCAATTGTTTCCTCAACAGAGGGTTCACCTACTGTTACAGGTTGGAAACGGCGTTCAAGTGCCGCATCCTTTTCCACATATTTTCTGTATTCGTTAAGGGTAGTTGCACCAATAAGCTGAAGTTCACCGCGGGCAAGGGAGGGTTTTAAGATATTTGCCGCATCAATTGCACCCTCAGCAGCACCTGCTCCGATGATAGTATGCATTTCATCGATGAAGAGAATTACATTTCCCGCTTTTATAATTTCTTCCATAGCTTTTTTAAGGCGCTCTTCAAATTCACCGCGGTATTTTGCCCCTGCTACAACACCCGAAAGGTCAAGGGAAACTACTCTCTTTCCCTTAAGAAGTTCAGGTACGTTACCTGCCGCAATTTCCTGTGCAAGTCCTTCTGCAACGGCTGTTTTACCAACGCCCGGCTCACCTAAAAGCACAGGGTTATTCTTCGTCCTTCGAGAAAGGATCTGTATAACTCTTTCAATTTCTTTCTGTCTTCCTATTACGGGGTCGAATTTTCCTGCCTTTGCAAATTCCGTAAGGTCTCTGCCGAACTGATTAAGGGTGGGAGTATCGCCACCTGTTTTATTTCCCTGTTTCTCACTTTCCGGAACGCCCTGGGACAATTTTTCAAAAATATCCTCATACAGATTATTGGGAGCACCAAATCCCAATAGTATTTTGAACGCTACGCTGTCGCGCTCTCTGGAAAGTGCCAAAAGAAGATGCTCTGTTCCGATGTACTGAGAGCCCAGCTTATGAGCTTCTGCAAAGGATTGCTGAATAGTTCTGTTCGTTCGCGGAGTAAATCCTGCAAAAGAAACTGTATCCGTATTTATGTTTGAATTATATTTTTTAATCTGCTCTATAAGCTTATCTTCCGAAATTCCAAGACCCAGAAGATATTTTGCGGCAAAACCGCTACCCTCTCTTAAAAGTCCGCAAAGAAGATGCTCTGTTCCTATATAATTACAGTTTGTTTCCTTTGCACAAACTTCCGAAAGGGAGATTGCTTTTTGAGCTTTTTGTGTGAATCTGTTTTCTATGTTCATATATTTTCAACTCCTTTATTGTAAAGCGCCCTGAAGAATCTGCGCCCGTTTTACATCACGATCCTGAGGTGAAGCTTTTTCCATAGTCATACTTAGGGTTGCAGGCATTGAGGAAAACATCCCTCTGCGAAGATTTGCAAGATCTATATCCTTAATTATACCTGCATTTGCGCCCATACAAACATTGGAAACAAGATTCATTGCCTCCGACGATGAAATCATATATGCATTTTTAAGTATTCCCAGACTTCTGAGACACTTATCTTTCATTTCATACTCGTTTTTTTCAAAAAGCTGGGCTGAAAGTCTTCTTTCCTCGCTGATAAGAGAGCAAGCCGCCGCATTGAAACGGGATAAAATATCCTCTTCGCTTGTACCCATTGTTATCTGGTTGGAAAGCTGGAAAAGTGCACCGCTGGCGCGACTTCCCTCACCGTAAAGACCGCGGACGGTCATACCCAGGTTTGCCGCCCATTTCAAAAGCGGATTAACCTGACCCAATGTACTTATTGCAGGAAGATGAAGCATAACCGACGCCCTCAGTCCCGTACCTGCGTTAGTGGGGCAACTTGTAAGGTATCCAAACTCCTTGTCACAGTCAAAGGTCAGTTTTTCAGAGAGAAGCGTTTCAATTTTCTTTGCCGTATCATATGCGCTGTCGCTGTCAAGTCCGTCGGCAAAAACCTGAATACGCAGATGATCTTCCTCGTTTACCATAAGAGAAATTTTCTCATCATTACTGATTATTGCCACAGATGGCACTTTTGAAGCACAAAGTTCGGAACTTATGAGATGTTTTTCTATAAGTGCCTTTTTCTCAAGGTCGGAAATTGCACCGATTTCAATTTTTCTAAGCTCATTTTTAAGGGGAGAATTGTCAAATGCACTCCATACTGTGTCAATAAGCTCCTGAGCCTGTGTTTTTGTCATTTTACGGGGATAAGGAATTCCCGAAATGTTTCTTGCCAGCCTTATTCTTGTGCTGACAGCAATATCAATTTCGTTTGTATGGCTTTTCATAATCACTTACCCTCCTTGCTTCTTATTTCGTCACGGATTTTAGCCGCTTCTTCGTAATTTTCCGAAGCGATTGCCTGAGAAAGCTTTTCCTTCAGAATTTCGATTTCTGTCTTTTCCTTTTTCGGTGCTTCTTCCTTTATTTCTTCTTTCTTGACATTATGCACCGATGTTCCGTGTATTTTCTGAAGCATTGCTGTTGCCTGACGGCGAAATGTGTTATAACACTCACCGCAACCCATTCTTCCCTTACGGGTAAATTCGGAAAGAGTCATTCCGCATAAAGGACAGGAAGACCCATTCATTTCGGGGCGTGTGCCGAAAGAGAGAAGTGATCCGAAATTATCAAACAACGACTCTCCCGATGCGCACCCGGAACAAAGATTCAATGAACTTTTCTTTCCGTTTACTATCTGTGTATACATAACAGTTGCATTATTTTTTCCACATTTTTCACATAACATATTCATCATCCTCTCATAAGACTTGTAAGCATACTTTTAAATATTCCTGCCCTTACGGTATCGCGTATATCCGCTGTAAAAGGAAGAACTTTATCATTAACTGCGCCTAAGATTATATGTGCTTCCCTCTCAGTTATACAGTTGTAATCCAGCAGGTTCTGCACAAATACTGCCGCAGTACGGTAAGAAAGGGTATTTCCCACAGCATTTACAATGTGCATAGGGTAGGTAGTTGCATCGGTTTTCACCGTTCTTATCCTTACACCGCCGCCACCGCCGCGCCTGCTTTCTATGATATACCCTCTTTCGGGGGTGAATCTTGTCTGAATAACATAATTTATCTGACTGGGGACACAGTTAAGCTCTCCTGCAAGGTTATTTCTCTGTATTTCTACCGTTCCGTCAGCTTCCTTTAACATATCTAAAAGCATCTTTTCAATAATATCCGACATATTCATATATAAACACCTCTTTTTCATTAAAATTTGACTTTGACTTTCTTTGACTTTAATATAACACCTCTTTTTTCATTTGTCAAGAGGTTAGATAAAAAAATTTTTCACAAAGAAAAAACGCCCCTAAGGCGATTGTTCTTGGGGGCGTTTTTCAATAGTCTGATTAACTGTACATGGAATTCTTCTGCATATAATCGTAAAGCTGTTTTCCGTGTTCCTGCTCTTCTTTTTGAATATGATTGATTGTCTGACGGATGTTGTCATCCTTAAATTCAAACACGCAGGTATCGTACAGATGACTTGCGTGCTTTTCTGTAGTAAGAAGGTCGCTTGCTAAAAAGCTGTCACGCTTTTTTTCTTCGCTGTCTGCAGGACCATAGCATTCCGTAAATGAGGGTTGCTGCTGTGTTTGCTGTCCACCTGAATTAGAAGAAGGGTTTTGTCCGTTTTCAATTTTCGTAAGGGTATCCAGATGTCCCTGCTCCACTTGGGCGATATGAATACAAAGTTGTTTAAGCTGTGGGTCGCAGGCTTCCTCCGCTGCTTTTGAATATTTGTCTATACACAACTTTTCTGCGTTTTTCATGTCTTTGAGTAACTCTGTTTCTTTTTGGGATAGTTGCATAAAAATCACCTCACAGGTATTTTTACCCATGAGGTGATTTTTTATTCGAAAAGTTTTTTGAATGTGTATGATGCACTGTCGCTTGTAATTCTGATTGAGAGATAGCAAACATTTTCCATGGACTTTTCAATAGTATTTTCATCACGAATGTTTGCAATTGTAATATACCTTACACCATCCTGGATTCGGCAGAAGTTCTCACTTCCGCTGTAAATTACGAATACATTCTTTTTCTCCGCCGCATCGGAAAGCATACTATAGAACGCTTTTTTATCAATTTCCGAAGCGAAAGATGGTGCTTTATCGAGAATGATAAACACGTTTTTCCGTGAGGATTTAAGTGCGGAAGAAAGTTTACTCCATTGAGTACCTCTCGAAATAACTCCGTCTTTTTGTTGAAGAGAAACTATCTTGGAATGTGAGTAATCTCTCTCAATATAATTTCCTGCCATAACCGGAGAATTTGCCGGGGTAAGGTCTGCAGGTTTATCACCGCCTACAACGGCTGAAACGTCGGATTTTTCCAGAATATTCATTGCGTTTGCGTATACAACACGGTCAAAAAGTGTTGTCATATTTGATGAGCTGTAAATATTAAAGGTTGCACCGACTCCCTTGTCACGGTTCATATAGTCTGTGGTAACGGGGATTGTTGTGGATGCTTCTACTCCCGACGAAGTAATGTTGATACTCCTCGTTGCACCGCTTTTTGAAAGGTTCAGCTTGCCCTGAGTACGGGAGGGGTTAAGAAGAGAAATATCTCTTATAACCGCCGTGTTTCCTTCTTCATCAAACACTTTCACCTTTCCGGAAAGTTCCGATTCATTTCCGACATTTTCAGGGGCAATAATACCTGTAACCGTACTTATTATATTAACTTTGAAACTATCAGTCATTTTGCCGTTATAATATGCGCTTACCGTAGCTTCACCGCTTCCTGAGGGATAATATACATTGTCTTTCACATATCCTTGATTTCCGGAAACGCTCCATGTCAGTTCACCGTTTGCGGAAGAGGGGGTGTTGTAATTTTTGTCATAAGGGGTAACTTTTATCTTCAGGCTGTCGCCCGAAAGTACGCTTGTGCCCTCCGGCTCACACAAAACGCCTACGGCAATATCGCTTTCAGCGTTATTTGTTATAGCAAGAGCATTTATAACCTTTCTGTTTTCCGAGGGGGAATTAAGATTGTGCAAATTATTATTTTCCAGAGTTTTTCCCACCAATGCAGTAGAGCCGCCACCATCAAGGTTAATTGCGTTTGTCATACCCATTTCTTTGCAGATGTCTGCAAGGGCACTTAAAGAAACACCTTTGCTTATTGACTGTCTTCCGTCAACGGTCATCATATAAATAACTGTTCCGTCGGAATTTGTTCCGATTACGCTTCTGGGATGTGTTCCGCTGACATCGTGAGTAATCTCCGTTTTTTGACCGTCTTTTAAAAGAAGTGTGCCACCACCGAATGCGGTCTCGACATCGTCAATTGACGGAGTGGCTGTAATTTGTGTTTTTACAACATCGCCTATATTGAATTTGGAATCTAAATGGGGTGTCATGTTATCGTCTACCGCCAGAATATATCCGTTTTCGGGAATGGGGATTACACCGCCCATACTTGTACCCTTTGCGGTAACAGTGTCTTCCTGAACCGTTACTGCCGTTATTCCTACAGGAAGAAATGGAGAAACACTTCCGTTAAAATCGGGAGTATACATAAGCACAGCACCGTAGTAATCGGTAGGCTTGTTTATATGCGCAACAGGTATTACCGTTCCGTCGGGAGCAGTAATTGTTGTAGAAAAAGCAATGTAGGAAAGGGACAATTTATTATTATCAAAAAATCCTGCCGCCATATCGGGATTTATGTGGGACTGGAGAAGCTCACCGTCTTTAACTTCAATTCCTAATGAGAAGTTTTGCGTACCTTTATAATAAGAAAAGAAGTCGCCGTTAATTGCTGCAACGGTATCCTTGTCATCTTTCGCAAAGTTCATGACGGTATTTGTTTTGTCCACACCGCCACTGTTTTTGAGAAGTTCAAACCCTAAGTTTTTGTTTTTTAAATCAGCCTTAATTAAAGTGATATTTAAGGCTGAATCACCAAAGAAACGCTGTTCTTTAATAAGAGTAACGCCTTCTGTTACTTTTTCTTCAGAATAATCTGTATAAAGCTCGGCCGCCGATACGGGAAACGACAGCAAAAGAATAAATGCCATTAAAAGCAAAACTATTTTTTTCATGGGTATCACCTCGGTATCAATTAGTTTTCTTCTTGGATTTTTGTATTCTGTACAACATCCTTACAGTCAGGGATTCGGGGGCTATTTTCGACAAAATACGGGAACATTTCATGGTAAATCCGGGGACTATAACACCTTTCCCTTTCATCAATCCCGAAAGGGAAACTTTTGCAACATAGTCTGCAGAAAGTGTCTTTTTTCCTAAATTGGAGCCTGAAACTTCTCCGAATTCGGTTTCTACAGGTCCGGGGCAAAGTACACTTATCGTTACAGGAGATTTTCTTCTGCGTAATTCCTCCCTTATCGCCCTTGAAAGTTTTAAAACATACGCTTTGGATGCATAGTAAGAGGATAAAAAGGGTCCCGAAAAAAACGCCGCAGAGCTTGCCACGTTAAGTATTTTCCCGCCACCTCTTTTTTCCATAAGGGGGATATATTCTTTCATAAGGTAATGAAGCGCACGGATATTTACATCAATCATACGGTCTTCACGGTCAAAATCAGTTTCGGTAAATTCACCGTACACACCAAATCCCGCGTTATTTACAAGGATGTCAATATCGGGAAAGTCTTTTGCAAGGCTTTTCACCAAAGACATATCCGTAAGGTCCGCCGCCACAACAACAGATGGGGAGGGGAGTTCTTTTTTCAGCTCCTCCAGTCTGTCTTTTCTGCGAGCAACAAGAATGGTTTCATATCCCATGGCAGAAAGCCTTTTTGCAATACTTGCACCTATTCCGGAACTTGCCCCTGTTATAAGAGCTTTCGGCATATTACACCTCGAAATTCTCTTCGGGAAGAACGCGGATTGCTACATTGAGTTCCTCGCCTACCTTGTCAAGTTCTTCTGTAAGAGATGCAAGGTCAAGCTCGCTATTTTCCATATCTATAAGGGCAATCATAGTGAAAAGATTCTGCATCAGCTTCTGGGAAATATCTAAGATATTGATGTTCTTTTCATAGAAAAGTCCGCTGACTCTTGCAATGATACCTGTTTTGTCCTTACCAACAACTGTTACTACTGCACGCATACTGATTTCTCCTTTTTTTTAATTTCTGTTTTGTCTTACTGTTTCGTAAATGAAAAGTGCTGCCGCAACGGATGCGTTAAGGGAATTAACGTCACCTTTCATAGGGATTTTCACGAGGAAATCGCACTTTTCCAATACAAGTCGGCTTATACCCTCTCCCTCGGAGCCGATTACTATTGCAACCGCACCTTTAAGATCTGCATCATAAATTTCCTTATCACCGGAAGCATCCGCTCCTGTTACCCAGATATTTTTCTTTTTAAGGTCATCTATGGTTTTTGCAAGGCTTGTCACTCTTGCAACAGGGGTATATTCAACTGCACCTGCACTTGCCTTGGCACAAACTGCCGTAAGGCCAGATGATTCATGTTTGGAAATAATCACTCCGTGAGCACCTGCACAATTCGCCGTTCTTATGATAGAACCCAAATTTCTGGGGTCAGCAATTCTGTCAAGAATGACAATAAACGGCGGTTCGCCTTTTTCCTCGGCAATCTTTAAAATATCCTCTACAGTAGCATACTCAGCCGCACTGCAAAGTGCAATTACTCCCTGATGTACGCCTGTTTCGCTCATCTCGTCAAGCTTTCGTCCGTCGGTTTCCGTAACGGGAATCCCTTTCTCCTTAGCCATACGGATAATGGGGATAATACTTCCGTGTCTGTCACCTTTTTTTACATATATTTTATCTATTCCCCGACCGCTTTTCAGCGCTTCGGTAACGGGGTTTCTGCCTTCAATTTTATCACTCATTTTAAAACCTCCTCGCAAGCACCTTTTACATTATATCATACAATGGGCGTAAATTTAACAATTGTAACACAAATTTATTATTTCAGAATTTTTCCTGTAAAAAGATTTTCATCATAACCGTTTACTGCAAAGGGCAATATAATGTAATCCGAATTGAAACTGACACCTGCTTTTTCCATTTCCGATATTTCTTTTTCACTGAATCCCTGGAGTGTTATAAGTGTTTTTGTGTCGTATTCAATCTTTACTGCACGGGCGCTTTCCATGCCATTTATGGCAATATATTCCACAAGAAAATCACCTATCTGTACTTTTTGAAAATCTTTAACAAATTCTACATGAATATTTTTCTTCCTTGCACTCTCAATAACCCTTTGCTTTCTTTTCTCGCTAAAAAGTGCTTCGGACGCAATAAGCCTTTCAAGATTACTTTTATCTTTAAAAACCTGTCCCACACTTGAACTCGTGAGAACAACCGACGAAAATGGTGTTTTGGGATTTTCAATTCTTTTCATATCATAAAAGGCAGGACAGTCAATCAAGAGTGAATTTCCGTCCGCATTCTCAATTGCTGTTATACTCTGTTTGCCGTATGGAATTGTATAAATTTCTATACCCCTGTTTTCGGGAACAAGACAAAGAAAAATAATAATTGCAGAAAATCCTGCCGCCAATCTGCGCCGCCCGGTCCGGGTAAAAGGTCTTATGCGGATAAGAATAAGAAGAAAAATCCATATTGTCGCAAAAATTATAAAGGATCCTGAAAATTCTATAAGCGAACCGTCAAAATCTTTTACGGCAAAGCATGTTGACGTCATTATTCCCGAAAGGAATTTCAGACAGGGAGCAATAAACGGTAAAACAAAAGCCGCAGGCGAAACAAGAATGTAAATCATGCCAAGCACCACATATATTCCTGCAAGGGGAACAAGCAACATATTGGAAAGCAGGGCGTAGGGTGCTATTGTACCGAAATAGTAAATGGCTACGGGGAGAACTGCAATTTGCGCGCTTATGCTTAGTGCCAGCAGATTTGCAAGTTTCGACGGCATAAATTTAAGCAAAAATTCAGATATTTTATCGTTAAAAAGAAATATTCCCATAACGGAGAGAACTGACAGAATAAATCCCACATTAAAAACTATAAATGGGTTTACCCCTGTCATCACAAGCACAGCAAAGGCAAGGGATGTAGCACTGTCACGATCACGGCGCAAAATTTGTGACAACACATATAAAAAGCACATAATAAACGCTCTGATGACGCTTGCTCCCGCCCCTGTAACAAGCGTAAGCAAGAACGCGCCCAACAGGACAAAGACATTTCCTATGCGCTTTTTTCCGAAAAGTTTCTGTATTAAACCTGTAATAAAAGCTATTGCAACAGACAGATGCATTCCGGAAACAACGGCAATGTGATTAAGCCCGCTTGCCTGAAGCGCTAAATACAATTCATCGGACACAAGCCTTTTGTCACCGAAAATCATTGCGTTGAAAAGAGCACGGTCATCACCGTAAAATACATTTTCTCCCAGGTTATTCATATAGACACGCAGGAAAAAGATTACACCTTTAAAACCGCCTTCTCTTTCTCCGGTTTTGGTTATGCTTTCCGCCGATGCCGTAAGGAAAACGTTATTACCGGCGTAAGATTCCGCCGTTCCGGGAAAGCGTATTCTGGATTTAAAAGGAGTGTGCAAGGTGATTTCTCCCTCAACAATATCTCCGGGGGAAAGCTCTATCCTTTCCTCCACAGTTAAACTCACCTTGTGTGTCCTGCCCCCGTCCTTAAAATATGCAGTTATCCGATTCCCTTCGGAAAACTCTGTAACTGTCATCTTCATATGGGCATTCCTGCCTGAATACTTGGCAATAACGCTGTTTTGGTATTCCTCGGCAAGTCCCAGTCTGAATATGCCTGCGATTATCAGCGCCACAGCCAGCAAAGAAACTTTCGTGTTCTTTGTCCTGAAATATGTAAAAAGGCATACCGAAAGGCAGAGAAGTATCCTTATAGTTAAATTTATATCGTATGCGGCTGTAAATATTCCGATAACGAATAATAAAGCCGCAGAAACCAAGGGTCGTTTTAACATAAGTTTATTTTATTTCCTGTTCAAGTTCGTCAAAAATTTCTGTTGAGAAAAAATCCCCAAGGGTAATTTCAAGTCCATCACAAAACTTTTTGATAGTTCTTATAGAAATATCACGACGGGAATTGTCCATCATACTGTACGCCGTAGACGGAGTAACTCCCGATATATTGGCTAATTCATTTATTTTCCAGCCTTTTTCATTGCACAACTGTAAAAATCTTTCAACGATAGCATCTTTAATATCCATCATAAGCTCACCTCACAGATATTTTATGCTCTTTTACGACTGTGCGTATACGCAGTTGCGTAATATATGGTTTTGTAGCACAAGATATTTTAAAGTTTTTTAATCGGTGTCGATTAGGGAATATGTACTTTTGGGAGCCAAAAGTACCAAAAACGCGGGGGTTCCGATTCCCCCGCACCCCTGAAACGGCCCCGCAGGGGCGGGTACCTTTCGGGCGTAGTTTTCTTTTACTGTATTGTTTATGTTTTTGAAAATTTTCATCCTTTGAACCGCCGGCTTTAAGGAAAACTCTTTTTCCTGACCGCCTGAAATTGCGAGCCCGCAGAGGAAAATGATGCTCGCAATTTCTCGGTAGTCGGCTTAAAATTTTCAAAAACCGTACTCTGTGCGTGTAACCTTAAATAAACTATAGTTTAAGAATTAAAGTAGGGTTTTGAGAAATTCTTTGTTGACTGGCGTAAAAATCGCTCGTATCAACTTCCTCTGCTGACGAGCGATTTTTAGTCCGCAAGGAAATAAGTTTTCCTTTTAGGACGGCGTCACAAAAACAAATAATTTTGAAAAACGATACTGTTTCAGTTGTTAAGAAAGGATTTTTTCTTGCGCTCCTGCGAGACCGTGGACGGGGGGGTCGGGGGGCTCGGAATCCCCCGACGCTTTTCGCCATTTTGGCGTTCAAAATGGCACACCCCTAATCGGCTCCGATTGAATAGCACCAATTTCTTGCAATAAAAACAAAAAGATTTTTGTAATAAAAAACACTTTTTTGTTAAAAAGTATTTGAAAAACTCTTGATTTTCCCCCTTCATTGGTATTATAATGTAAAAGCAGGTGATTTTCTTTTGAAAATCTTGAGACAGATGCAGATTGCATCGGAGTCTTCAAAGCAAATATTATTGATTGAGTTAAAAGCTCAGTTTTATAAGTTGGTTACTTTATAACCGAAATGCGTAATTGCGTTGAGCCGAACAGTAATAATCCAAATCGTGTTTTTTGCTTCCTATTTTTCGCCACTACGGCGTTAAAAGCCTTGCATATACGACAGTATATGCTTCATTTTTGCCTTGTCTTGACAAAAAATAGTTTGCAAAAAATTCTACGAACCTCAAACGGATGAAATTTTGAGCAGCTTTTGATGCGGAGGACGCAGATAGGCTGACGCCTTTCAAGGACGACAAATTAAAAAATGCCTAAATTTCACCGTTTGAGGCAGGCTTGGATTGTTACTGTTCGGCTGACTTGTGAAATGGTCAATAAGAGTAGTAAAAGTATTCTTGCTATATAGACTCTGTATGCCTACATCCCTGATATTGTTATCCCTTAGGGGAGAAGTATCTTTTTTAGGATTATCAACACAAGCTTAGTAATTACGGCTTGTGTTTTTTTATTTTATGAACCGAGGTGTTTCAGATGGCAAACAATGTAATTATCGAACTTAAAAATGTATCCAAGCATTTTGGACAGACCTACGCTGTGGAGGATTTCAACCTGTACGTCAAAAAAGGGGAGTTTGTAACCTTTTTAGGCCCCAGCGGTTGCGGAAAAACTACCACGCTCCGTATGATTGCAGGATTTGAACTTCCCACGTCGGGACAAATTCTCTTAAATGGGGAGGATATCTCTCTTCTTCCTCCATACAAACGCCCTGTAAACACGGTATTTCAGAAATATGCCCTCTTCCCTCATATGGATGTGTATAATAACATTGCTTTCGGTTTGAAACTTAAAAGAGTTCCTGACGGAGATAAAATGAGAAAGCTTACAAAAGAGGAAATTGACAAAAAGGTTAAAAAGGCTCTTAAAATAGTTGACCTTGAGGAATATGAAAACCGTGATATATCTACTCTTTCCGGCGGTCAACAGCAGAGAATTGCCATTGCTCGCGCCATTGTAAATGAGCCTGAGATATTGCTTCTTGACGAGCCGCTGGGCGCACTTGACCTTAAGATGCGAAAGGATATGCAGCTTGAACTTAAAGAGATGCACAAAAAGCTGGGTATTACCTTTATATATGTAACACACGACCAGGAAGAGGCGCTTACTCTTTCCGATACGGTTGTTGTTATGAAAGACGGTATGATTCAGCAGATAGGTACACCTGAGGATATTTATAACGAGCCTAACAACGCCTTTGTTGCTAACTTCATTGGTGAAAGCAATATTTACAGCGGTACTGTAACAGGCGACAAAAAGGTACGCTTTATAAACAATGTTTTTGATTGCGTCGATGAATTCCCCATAAATGAAAAGGTTGACGTTGTAATCCGCCCCGAAGACGTACATATTACCGATGTGAATAGCGGTATGGCAAAGGGAAAGATTGTCAGCAAAATTTTCAAAGGTATTCACTACGAATATATTATGATGGTGGGCAGAAACGAGCTTGTAATCGTTGATACACGCGACCTTAATGTAGACGAAACCTATGGTTTTAATATTGAGCCTGATGGTATCCACATTATGAAAAAGGAACTTACTGCCAACATTTACAATGATGCTTATATTGACAAAAACAACCGCGTTGTTATATCTGAATGTGCTTTTGAGTGTGACATTACATCCCTTGTGCAAGGCTCAATCGTTGACAGCGAAGGTTATGTTGTAGGTCCTGACGGTATACGTTACGACTTTACCGATGCCGATGTATGTGCTGAAATCGGACTTAAAGATATTGAAATTCTTGACGATGAGGAAGCAGGCATAGTAAAGGGCGAAATTGTTTCTATTATATATAAGGGCGACCATTATCAGCTCACAATCAGAACCGCCCAGGATGAGGATTTCGTTTTGGATACGGAATATACCTACGACGAAAACGACCTTGTAGGTCTTAATGTAAGACCTCAGGATATTAAAATCAAATTGAAAGGTGAGGCGAAGAAGTATGCGAAAAAATAACATTTTTTCCAGAAAAACTCTCGCCCTGCCTTATGCAATATTTATGATACTGTTTGTTGTGATTCCCCTGTTTCTTATAGTGATGTACGCATTTACGAATTCCGACGGCAAATTCACCCTTGATAATTTCCGTTCGTTTTTCTCCGGCGGACACAACATAAACACATTGATGTTCAGTATCTTTATCGGTATGGCGAATACGGCTATATGCCTGCTTTTAGGTTATCCTGCGGCATATATTCTGGCAAAAAAGAATATGGGCTTCGGAAAGGCAACTGTTCTCCTTTTTGTAATGCCTATGTGGATTAACTTCGTCCTTCGCACCGCCGCAACAAGAGACCTTCTTTTCGCAATCGGTATTTCCGGCGGAGAACATCCCTATTTTGCCACAATGATAGGTATGGTATATAACTACCTGCCATTTGTTATTCTGCCCCTGTACACAACCATGACAAAAATGGATTTAAGCCTTATTGAGGCATCCTACGACCTTGGCGCAAACAAGGTGCAGACTTTCTTTAAAACAGTTATTCCCATGACTATGCCGGGAATTGCTTCCGCCGCAACAATGGTATTTATGCCCACAATGAGCAGCTATGTAATAAGCGACGTTATGGGTGAGAGAAAGATTTCACTTATCGGCAACAGTATTCAGTTATATTTTGATCAGGGTTTGTGGAATTTAGGAAGTCTTGTTGCCCTGATAATGCTTATTATAATGGCATTCGGCGCCCTTTGTACCGATTCCGACGGTAAGGAAGACGCGAGAGGGGGGCTGTGGTAATGAAGAAAAAGTTTTCACTTTCAAAATTCCTAAGTAAATTCTACGTATACATACTTCTTCTTGTTATGTATGCTCCGTTGCTCCTTCTTATTGTATTCAGCTTTACCGATACAAAAATTATCGGTAACTGGGACGGATTCAGTCTGCATCTTTACAAATCGCTGTTTAAAGATGCAGAAATTATGCGTGCATTTGCAAACACCTTTGTAGTGGCTATTTCCTCCGCTATTGTTTCAACTATTTTGGGAACACTGGGGGCAATAGGAATTTTCTACAGCGGAAAAAAGAGCAAGGCACTTATGGAGGGAATCAGCAATATTCCCGTCATAAATGCAGAAATAGTAACTGCACTTTCACTTACCATACTTTTTGTTATGGCAGGAGTGACATTTAATTTCTTTACTCTTCTTGTAGGTCATGTGGTGCTGACAATTCCTTTTGTTGTATTGGCAGTACGACCCAAGCTTATGCAGATGGATCCCAACATTTATGAAGCGGCGCTTGACCTTGGTGCAACCCCGAAAAAAGCCCTGCGCACAATTGTTATTCCGGAAATAATGCCCGGAATTGTATCGGGATTTATTCTTTCCATTACATTAAGCCTTGACGACTACATTATTACGGCATTTACAAGAAACACGGCATTTCAGACCCTCAGCACATATGTTTACGGCGTTACCAGTAAAAAGGGAACACTTCCCCCTTCACTTCGTGCGCTGACGACCATTATTACGCTGATTGCTCTGTTAATACTTATTATTGTAAACATACAAAGTTCCGGGGAGAAAAAGAATAATGAAAAAAATTAGTACAATTATACTGAGTGTTATTCTGTGCCTTTCCTATGTACTGTGCCTTTTTTGGTGCTTTTCCGAAACTCCCGAATCAAAGGAAGACGAGCTGGTTCTGAAGGTTTGCAACTGGCAGGACTACATTGACGAGGGAAAAGACGATGACGGTACAAAAATCAAAGACTCCGTCATGGAAATGTGGGAAAAGGACTATTACAATCGCACAGGAAAGAAAGTGCGCGTTCAATACGACACATTTGAAACAAACGAAACAATGCTCAATACTCTCCGCACAGGGCGTTCCGACTATGACTTGGTGTGTCCGTCGGATTATGTCATTCAAAAAATGATTAACGCCACAATAAACGGTGACGATGAAAGCATTGCTGTAGAAAAATACGACATTTCAAAAATGCCTAACTACACGAAAAATGTATCCCCCTATATTGCGGATCTTTTCGAGAAAAACGACTGGACGGAATATGCAGTTCCGTATATGTGGGGAACGGTAGGTTTCCTCTACAATCCCGAAGCCGTTTCGGAAGAGGATATTTCCACATGGGATTTCTTCTGGAATACGGACTACAAGAACAAAATGACTTGTAAGGATGTTTCCCGTGACGCTTATGTTGTAGGCTCTCTCTATGTTCACAGGGAAGAGCTTAAAGAGGTAAATCTTAAATACAAAAATGGTGAAATTACTGCCGAGGAATTGCAGAAAATCGTAAACGATGCGGCAAACGATACTTGCGGAGAAAATATTGCAAAAGTTGAAAAAGCCCTTACGGATATGAAAGAAAATATCTACGGTTTTGAGGTTGACTCCGGAAAAACCGATATTGTATCGGGAAAAATTGCCGCAAACCTTGCATGGAGTGGCGATGCCGTTTACGCAATGGACCTTGCTGAGGAAGAAGACGGTAAGGAGCTGGCATTTGTGATTCCCGAAGAGGGAAGCACCGTCTGGTTTGACGGTTGGGTAATGCCTAAGGGTGCAAATTGCGAACTTGCTCAGGATTTTGTTGATTTTTTGTGCAAGCCCGAGATTGCCGTTTTGAATATGGACTATATCGGTTATACAAGTGCCGTTGCCGGCGATGATATTTTTGACCTTGTATGCGAAAATTATGAAGAGGAAGAGGGCGAATATGAGTATGACCTTACATACTTTTTCGCAGGAACTCTTTCCCCCGATAAGTACACCGAAGACGGCAGAGTTATTGTGCGTACAAACACATTGGGAAGACAGCTCACCACCCAGTATCCGTCCCTTGATGAGGTAGCCCGTTGCGGTATTATGGAGGATTTCGGGGACAGAAACGAAGCTGTCCTTGAAATGTGGACCAAGGTAAAAAGCAATAATGTTACGGTTTTGTCCTACATTATGATGACTGCTCTCATTCTTGTGGCAGGTTATATGCTTATTTCCTCTATCAGACGGAAACTTAAAAAGAAAAAAATGAGAAGATAAAATTATTAGGAGGTAATTTTTATGGACCTTTTTTGCGGTAATTGCGGTTCAAAAATGGGTGCTGACGGAAAATGTCCCAACTGCGGTGCTTTGTCAACAAAAAAACCCGTAGAAAAAGCAAAAGAAAGAAAACCCCTCATTTCCAAGAAAACATTTATAAAAATTGTAGTAGGTTTGTCTGCCTACACGGTTATTGTTCTGACGTTATTGAGTCTGGTGTTCTTTGATGTAATTAACATTCCCTTTATAAACGATATCTTTATTTACACAGGGATGAAAGAGGAAAAAACAACTGTAAAACCCTTTGTGGAAACAGAGCCGGAGTCAGAAGGCACCGACATCCCCACAGCTACCCCCGATGATGAATATGTATCTCCGGGTTATTATGATGTTCCTTCTATAGATGCAGAAGAATATCACAAAAATACTTCTGACAATCTGACTGTTCTCAATGCCTTTGATTCACAGAGTATTCACTCAGAATCCGAGGCATATGAAAATCTGACACAGCGCGGATTTGACCAGTCTCCCATTACAACCGATTATGATATGGACGGAACTTATACCGGAGAGGCAACTATATCAAGCTATTCGTCCAGACAGCATCCTATCTACCAGACCTATTATACCGCGGCAAATGGTGATATCTGGTGTGTATTTGAAGTTAACGGTTCCGTATTTGCTTATCCTCTTTTCTATGATTCCGATGCACAGCCGGAAGCTTTGACAGTACTGTCGGAAACAGATACTTTTACAAGTTACGACGGTAACACCAATAATTTCTTTATAAAAACTCCTTATGAATCAGAAATGTTGATAAAACAGGTTTCCCGTATTGATGCAGGAACTCTTGACAGTATTGAGATTGGAGGTATAAACTAATGAAATTCGCTGAAATACCTACCAAGAAAATCAGGTTTATTGCCGCGTTTTTATGCTTGTTATTGCTTACAAGCATACTTCCCGATTTTTTGATAAAGGCAGATGCAACAACCCCAAGCCAAAACAAAGAAAGAATTATTGTATCTATGGGTGACTCCTATTCCGCAGGAGAAGGAATTCTCAACTACTACGGACAAAGTCAGCCGATAGAAGACAAAGTAAAAGATCATGACTGGCTTGCCCACAGATCCGAGAATAGCTGGCCCGGACGACTGACCCTTGACGGCAAACCAATGATAAGAAACAAAAACTGGTATTTTGTAGCCGCTTCCGGAGCAGAAACACCGGATATAAAAGGGGAACAAAAGAAAGAATATGCTACTGACAAAAAAGCAAGTGTGCAGACTGAATACCTTGATCCTCAGATAAAAGTTTTACAGGACTTGAAAAATCAGGGCAAGGAAATTGACTATGTAACAATTACTATCGGCGGAAACGACGCGCATTTTTCCAATATAATAGAAACAGCCGCACATCCGGCTAAAGATTCCGCACTCCAGTCAGAGCTACAGAAAACATGGGATGAGTTCTATGCTGACGGCGGCATCCGTGACAGAATCAGAGAGGTTTATGAACTTATTCATCAAACTGCCCCTGAAGCAAAAATAATTGTGGCAGGATATCCTAAACTGATTTCAGAAAAAATAGTTTATTTCAACAGCGATGAGGTAAACCTCATCAACTCAAGCGTAACAAGATTTAACAACGAAATTGAAGCCATTGTTAATTCCTGCAAAGCTGACGGAATGAAAATTTGCTTTGTTTCCGTTGAAAAGGAGTTTGAGGGCAATGAAGCCTACGCATCATCAAAGAATGATGAGTACCTGATCAGGATAACTAAATGTCAACCACAGGACATCAATCAAACGAAAAAATACAGTGCTTCTTCCATTCACCCCAATGATAATGGCGCTAAGGCTTACGCTAAATGTGTTCAGGACAAAATTGATTCCATTGAAAAAGACGGCGGAAAGTCTGAATGGCCTGATATGGGCGGTTCTGAAGAACGCGATGTTGTATTGGTTCTGGATGCATCGGGCAGTATGGAAGGAACCCCTATGGAAGAAACAAAGGAAGCTTCCGCGAAATTTGTCAATACGGTGCTCAAAGAGGAAGCAAGTATCGGTATTGTATCCTACGATGAAAGCGCTATGAGGATTGCGAACTTTTCCAAAAACGCCAATTACCTTATTAAAACCACACAGAACCTGAATGCCGGTGGCGGAACGAATATGGAAGCAGGTCTGAAAAAAGCCCACGAAATGTTAAGTGCCGGTAATGCAAAGAAAAAAATCATCGTACTTATGAGCGACGGTGAACCCAACAGAGACAAAGTTGGAGACGAACTTGTAGCATATGCAGACGAGCTTAAAAAAGAAGGTATCTATATCTACACATTGGGCTTCTTCAGTGATTCCTCTTCTTATTCAGAGGCACAAAGGCTGATGGAGAGAATTGCCAGCCCCGGTTGTCATCATGAAGTTGACGATGCGGCAAATCTGGTATTTTTCTTTAATGATATTGCCGACCAGATAAGGGGAGAAAAATACATATATGTCCGTATTGCTTGTCCCGTTGATGTAACGGTAAAATATAACGGAGAAGTGCTTTCTTCAAAAGATGCACAAAAGGGACAGCGTACAAGTTTCGGAACACTTACTTTTGAGGAGAACCCTGAAAGAAACGAAAGTTCTACCGATAACAGAATTAAAACTCTGCGCCTTAAAGACGGTTATAAGTACGACATTAAAATAAAAGGTAACGGTAAGGGAACTATGGATTATACCATAGGATTTATGGATGATGACGGAAATTACAGTGATTTAAGAGAATTTTCCAACATTAAAATTACCCCCCGTACAACAATCGACACCGTAGCAGTTAATGCCAATACAACCACCTTGCGTGTAGATGAAGACGGTGACGGTGACAATGACTACATTTACAGAGCCCGTAAGAACAGCAAGGGTGAAGTTCTTGACTGTAAGGTTTTAATGTTTTTCCTGTTTGCTCCTATGATAGTTCTTTTGATTATTATAGTGGTAATTATAAGGAAAAAGCGTAAGACAAAAGCAGGTGTCGCAGTCGGTCCGGTTTCTGCAGATAAGGACATTTAAAAACTTTAACACATAGTAAAAAATACTGTAGCAACTTGCTACAGTATTTTTTATATTATTTGTATTTTTTTATGTATTCAACCCCACAAACTTCTATGCCGTTAACCATTGTACAATGCAGCTGATTGTTAATATTTGCCGCATCACCCAACGCTCCGAAAAAAGATCCGCCGTTATCAACCTGTACGGCAAGATGCATCTCGCAGTAAGGGTTAAGAAGCTGTGTCTGGATTTTAAGAGCCTTCCATCCAAACCACTTTGGTGCTTTGGGAACGAGGTAAACCTCCGCATAATCTGTCGGCACATTGAAGAGAAGTGCATCCCCACGCTGTATGATTCCGCATTCTGTACCGTTGATGTAAACAAAAAACGAAACGCAGTTTTTAAGCTCTTTTTTCCAATAAATTTTTAATTGCTTCATAAAATTTCCCCCTTTGCAGTTTTTCGACAATTTAATTATACTCTCAACATATTTTTTTGTCAAGGAAGTTGCAAAAGCTCAAGCAATGTGCTATACTGAAGAAAAAGTAATTTTTTGGAAAAATTAAATATTTTTAAGGAGGTCGGTTTACAGTGAAAAAAGTATTAGCAATTCTTTTGTCGGTTATGATGTTCGTGCTGTTGTGCGGTTGCGATTCCGACAGTGGCGGTTACAGCGGTTACACCGGTGGCGGAGGTTACAACGGCGGCGGTTATAATGGTGGTGGTTATAATGGTGGTGGTTATAATGGCGAACCGGATTATTTCCAATGTGCGCTCTGTAACGGCAGAGGATATACCGAGTGTTATGCTTGCTACGGCAAAGGTTGTTCCTTCTGTGACAGAGGATATGTGGACTGCGGTTGCGATAACGGAGTGATATATTACGGTAGCAATGGTGGTGGCGGTTACACAGCTCCAACAACAACGGCTTGTAACTACTGCGAGAACGGATATGTTAAATGCGGCACCTGTAACGGAACCGGAAAATATGGCTCGTATACAATAGGCGGATTTGATGGAACGGCAGGTACGGAAGTGTCATCATTATGTCCTGCTTGTGGCGGTGCAAAGAAGCAAATGTGTAATGTCTGCTACGGAATGGGATACACATATTGATATTATTAAATTTGTACAGATGGAGCGGTAGTGAATGACGTGCCGGTGGCACGTCATTCACTACCGCTCCCCTTCGAATCCTTCCGTTTTACACCACAAAAAAATCCCCGTACTATCGTACGAGGATTTTTTTGTGGTGGGAGAGGATGGAACAAAGCACCCTTTTTTAAATCGATTTTCTTTGTTTTTTCATTCATTACAAACGCCTTTATATTCGGTTTTTTCTACTCCTTTTTTACTTTCACGCTTAATTATTTCAAAATAAAAATTAGCGGTTTTTTGAAAATTCGTACAAAAATCGTACATAACACAGGGAACTTCTTTTTAGAATTCACATTCTAAATGGAGGCCTAATTATGTCCAACAATCTAAAACTATCAGATGTTCTCCGCTCCAAACGATACGAGAACAAACAAACCCAAGAACAAGCCGCTGAACTTCTCAATCTGAGTGTCCGCCACTACCAAGATTTAGAAAGTGGCAAATCATTACCAGGATTTAAATCAATTTGTAAGATTGCAAAAGAATATAACATTGACTTCTCGCAGTTCGCTGATGAAGAAGATGCAATATAGTCCTCACACCTGCATTTGCAGGTGTATTTTTTTACCAAAACACGAACTATGGCTCGTGTTATAATCCTTCTGCGCTTGCTAAACTTTTGTCGTAATATGACGAAAGCGAGTGCACCACAATGAGACCATACTATTCAAAAATTTTAAAAGAACTCTTTTATCAAAATATCATTTATACCCGGGCAAAACTCGGGCTGACACAAGAGCAAATGGCGGAAACTCTTGAAATGGATGTCCGCTCCTTTATGAATCTCGACCATGGCAAGAACGGTTGTAGTGCACTCACACTTTCGTTATATTTAATTTATTTCTGTGAGGATGTTCCGAAGTTCCTCTCCGAACTAAAAGCCGAGTTTGAAAAGGAGGATAACAGCATTGCTTGAACTATTAAAGAACCGGAAAGAAGAATCCTATCGTACCAAAATGAATATAACTAATCTTCACATACATCAAAATGCTGCATATCCAATCTGTCCCCGATGTGGAGCAATACTTGAACGTGATTACCTTAAGTATTGTAACGAATGTGGACAATGTTTAGGATGGGAGAATTATGATAGTGTTAACTAAAATAGGCAGAGAGCTGATAAGCTCTCTGCTTTTCCTTTTTTACCTGTTATTCACAATCTTATAAATTATCCAGTACAACGAATTATACTCCGGATTATTCTTCGCCTGGTCCAAAGCTTTGACCGCCTTCTGAACTTCGCTTATCTGAACCTTAAGAGGACCGTTCATCAATTCCCAGACGATATCGTTCCCTGTTTCAAGAAGCGTCTTCTTTACTTCTAACAAAGGTAGTAAATTCTTTTCAAAAGCTTCCCTTGTATTTCCACCGAAGAACGCTGTACCGGGACAGGTTTTTACAGATTTACCAGGAACATATGTACCAAGTGCCTTTTGGTCAGAGCTCCACCACGCATGATATACAACTCCCGTCTTTGCATCAAGACCGAACCTGTCAAGCAGAATCTTTACAACGCTCACAATTGCATTTTTCTGCTCGACAGTCATTACGTCACCGCCAACATCGAAGTTACCCAGGCATTCAATACAAATTGCGCCTGTGTTAGCTCCCTTTATTCCTGCAGGAATTGAATTGATGTTGCGTCCGGTACAAATCTTTCCGTCAGGGAAAATCGTGAAATGCTGAGCAATATCCGAATATCCATTGGTATTCACATGGTGATTGCGCATACCTTTCTGTAAAGCTAAATGGTTACTACCATTAAAATTATCATAGCTCGGCTCCCAAGTATGATGAAGCTGTATTTTATTAACACTTCTTGTCACCTTCAGCGAGAATATATATCCCTTAAACTCTTCTACACTTAATAATTTCATTTATCTCACTCCTATTCTACAATTTCAAATGTTCTGTCAACGCTCTTGATTTCGCACCGACCTTTACCTTTTAATTTCAAACTTAATTCCACACAGTCAAATGGGATAAGCTTGATGCTTCCTTTGTACGGAGAGCCGATAAGCCGCCATTCACCATCATCAGCTTTAAGCCAGAGCTCACAATCGTCCCCGACATCACCACGAATGGCAAACTGCTTGTACTTCTTTCTTTGGTGAGTTCCCTCATCGTACCAAAACTCACACTCCCACGGAACATCTTCTCTCGGAGCATTAAGATTGTAAACCTCAGTGCCTACCGCCATATGCATTTCACCATTCAGCATTACGAAGCTGGCCGCCTGTGTGCAATCCTCTTTGTGCCAGATGCCGTAATTGATGTCGTACACATAAAGTGCATATTCTCCGCTGTCCTCTTTAAGTGAAAGCCAGTACTTGTTTCCGTCGGAAGCTCCCACAGCCTCTGTACCGCTTATTTTTACCTCCTGACTGATACAACGTGGTATTCCGCCGTCGAACCTCATTACGCCATTTCGACCAAGATAATATACAGCCTCATTACCGACCGCCACGCTTCGCCTGTTTTCTGCAGGAAGTCCTCTGCAGGGAATTGTATCGGAACTCATTATCGCAGGATAATTTCCCGTCACAACAGTGATGCTATCCTCTTTAAAGTATACAAGTCCACTCATTAGAGCAGCGATACCGGTAATATCCGCACCCTGCCACAATGGTTGAGATATAGCTTCCGTATATGTATTGTCGCCGGTATTCCAGTCTACTATACCGTAATCGTCGAAGATGTCCTGTACTGTGCCAAAGAAAACATTATCCCGGTAGCCCCATAACCTTTTCTTCCACGCAACAACGTCGTAATAATGTGGATCTGTAGATTCAAATACCAACGTGTCTCCGTTAGTTCTATACCAGTTAAACTCTTCCCATCCGCCCGTTGCCTTAATGGTAAGTACATCCGCATAATCGCGATGCTCTCTGTCGCCCACTATCCACGCAAGAATGAGCTTCTTTTCTTCAAGTGTTACTTTCGTCGCTGTAAGATATTGCTTGTGTGCCGTTCCGGCCTTCTTTGCATACACGGAAAAATCCGTTCCTTCCGTCTTTAACCCTTCATAGAGAGCTTTTAACTGCGCACCTTCACCCCAGGGCGCATATAACTTAATATACACAATTCCGTCTTCATCACCTGAAGCTTCCCACAACCTCTCTCTGTCTCCACCGTTACCGTAATAGAAATTCTCCGCGTTAATGGAGCACGAAAAAGCTTCTCCGGATTTAAAGAATTCAATCTCTCTTGTTACGGTTCCGTCCTCTGCCTTATTTTCTTTAAGATGAAGATAACATCCGCCTTCACCCACAATAAGCTTGCTTCCGACCGTTACAAGTTTCTTCCCTGCCTCTTCTGAAACATTATTTACCGGCCATAATTGTTCGTTGTAATACAGCTTGTACTCTCCGTTGCCATCAATAATAAGCGCTACCAAATTACTGCGGAAGTTTCCTATCTCAAGTATCTTTGTAAGTCCGCTTCCGTCATAATTATCAAGCCAGTCATTCAGCGTTACCGTTCTTTCGACCAAAGGATGTTCTATTACTTCCCAATCGTAAAAAGATTCGTTATAATAACATCTTGCAAATTCTCCACTTACTTCAGGACCGATATAATTATAGTATACACCTTCTCTATCTGCACTTACCGGAGATAAATATCCTACTTCGATATAGTCTTCCGCTTCTGATTTTAGGGAATAAAAATATACAAAATTGTTATTTACATCTGTTTCCACTTCGCAAAGGTAATATCCCTTTTGCATTGGAGCGCCGCAGTGCGTACTGACGAAACGCACCTGCTGATTCTCTTCAGGTGCTTCCGGCAAAACTTCCACAACATCATACTGGCTTTCACATTCTTCCCAGGCACAGTAGCTATCCACTACACACTTATAACTTTTATTCTTTGTAAACTCTTCTGTTGTTTCTCCGGTGTACTTGTAATAGTATTGGTTTCTTGCATAGTGTGCTGCGGCTACAGGCATGTCGGTGACCTCTCCACCGTTGTTTCCGCCCGATATAGTTCCGGTAGTCCAGTAGGCATTTACATACATTGTGTATACATAGGTTTTTCCTTTTACCCATCTTTCCGTGGTTTCTCCGACATACTTTGTCCTCAATCCCTTGTATACATAAGTTGTGCTTTTCCCTTCTATTACCTCTGTCGACAACGGAGATTCTTCCCAATATTCACCATAATAACTACATTTTGAGAAACTTGATGCACTGGCGTAATACGGATACCTTTGTCCTGTTCGTTCACGTCTTCTGTATGTGGAATCGATAAGGCAATCCTCTCCGGATGCTACTACGGAAGCTTCCGTCACGCCGTAAAGCTCCTTTTTTATTTTTCCTTCCACCCACGAGCTTCCATCGTAATAATAAAATCCACCTGAAACATACTCGGGAGCAACCGCATCTGTTGTTACCTTATAGACGTTATTATCTTCCTCTATACACGGAACAGGCAATCTCTCAACATCTCTGTAAGCTTCACCCTCTGGCGAAGGAATCTTCGTTATAAATGTATAAGGCTTCCGCCCTTTTCTTGTTGTTATAAACGGATACGCATCAGAACTGAGGTTTCTCATATTCCTCATTTCTCCATCGCCAATATACGGCATACGGTTAAGCCCTTTAAATACCGCCGTCCTCTGTTTCTTATCTGCCATTCGCCTCATTCCCTTCGTGTCATAAGAGAGGGGAATTATCCCCTCTCTCCATCAAATATAGTCGCTTGACCGTGCTCTCTTCATTGCTTCATCCCAGTTAATGGTGGGATCATCATTATAGTACATTGCCGCTAAATCCATCAATGCATTATAACGTGTTGCTTCATCGCTCTTTCTGTTGTTGTAATTATTCATTACACCCTGTGCAACAAAGTCTCTGTCCGTGTAGAAATCCTGTTTATCTTCCTGCACGAGATTGTTAAGCAATCCATACTGACTGTACAGCTGATTACCCTTGTTGTAGTACATATCACGCGCTATCTGTTCAAGCGTCGGAATATAACTGTCCGCCTGGTCTATAATCTCACCTTTGGTAGTAAGAAGCTTGTTTATCATATTAACGGGAATGTCCCCGTCAAACTGTCTTGAAAGTGCCGCATACCCGTCTTCATATGCCTTGTCAGCTTCCTTTTCTTTAAGCCGTCTTATTGCCTGATACCGCTCATCGTCACGGTAATCATACTCGAAGTCTTTCCCGAAGTAGTCTTCAATCTCACGGAGCTTACCCTCACGAAGACCACCAAGTCCTTGCTTGTCCAAGTAATTCCAGTATCCGCTTGCACCATAACCAAGCCCCAGCGCACCGTCCTTGTCATTGTGCATCTTTTCATGATACATTGCCCCGGGAATATCCCCTCTCTTTACAGAATTGATACTCTCCTGTGCATGGTCAGTTTCCGCGTCCCACATTCTTCCGGGGTAGGGATTCGCCGGTACACGCACAGCAGGAACTGAAGTAATACCGTTCTGCTTTGCAAAATCTTTCATGGTGTAGTTCGTTCTCGCATAACCTGAACCCGTTGCATCAATCTTTCTGTTTCTCGCAGTCTGCGCCGAGTTAAAGCCTGCTTCATCACCTGCCGCTGCGCTTCTTTTCATTTCTTCCATATAATCCTTATCAGGATCAAATCTGTTGCTCATCTGTTTCACCTTCTTCCACTATCTCTGAAGCCGTCTCCACAGCCCCTGTGCTCATAGAATCAAATTTCGCCATAATCGATTCTATAACTTCCTGCAGATTGCGTCTGTCGTCAAGAATTACCTGTCTTGCGTGTATCTCCATCATTAATTCCATCTCCAATCGGGAGTAAATCCCTGCCCTGCAGGTTTGTTCTTTCTTAAATATTCTTTTTTGAACTTATCCCATTCGATATTGAATAAAGCATCATAATTCCCGAAGCACTCCCAGTCTTCACGGATATAGCATCCCTCACGTTTTACATACTTATCGTACATATCGTCGTAACCGTCAGCCACACCACCGCCACAAGCAAAGAGAGGAACTTCTTTCTCAAACTCCCTGAACGGCACACCTGTATACTTCTGAATCATTATTTCAAGTCTTTCTACGGCGTTGTATAACATTTCGTCATCAACACCGTTTACCGTACCCGACTTCTTTGCTTTTTCAACAACTTCCATTGCCGTCATAACTTCACCCTCTTTAAATGCTTATACATCTGTTTTCAAACTTTTTATAAGCATCAAAGTATATTTCTTTCTTATCTCCGTTGTATGTAACCTCGTAGTACATACCATCAAACAATGTTGTAGAAAGCAGAGCTTTATTATTTTGAAGGGTTTTACAGTTCCATACTACAAAAACGTCAAACTCCACATTTCCATCCGATTTATCCAGGTGTTCTTCTGTGTACTTTTTAACAAGGTCAACACAAATTTCCAAAAACTTTTTTGTATCCATTACAGTTCAACTCCTTCTATAACCGCACGAAGCTCAAGAATGTGCAAATAACGTCCCATAATAGTTTGCTGTTCCTGAAGCAAACCTTCAGGGCAATCGTGCGCAGGCATTGTAATCTTCGTTGCCGTATATTCTGTTCTTCTTGCCGCTTCAATCTTTGTATTAAAAGCCTTAAGCTTCTCATAGCGGATTTTGGTCTGATAATATTCAGCCTTAAATCTTTCTTTGTAGTCCTCGCTATTCATCATTGTAACAGTATTTTTAAGTTCTAACATATTTCTTCTTCCTTTCTTATATACAATAAAGGCGAGGCGATTATCCGCCCCGCCTTTGCGGTGTTTTTATTAGTGCTTTGCCGCTTCCTTACGGTACTCATCCTGCTTGGATGCCATAAGGTCAGCCGCTGCATTGTCCTGTTTTTTGGACTGTGCAATAACCTTTGCGTAAGCCTCGGGAATCTCGACCTTTTCACCGCGCTTTACAACAATGTTTTTGCCGTTGATACAAACGAAAACATCGTCCTTATAGTCCTTGTTGTCCTTGAACAGCTCAATTTCAACCATTTTCTTTTCAGACTTGGTATTTTTTACAGTAGCTTCTTCTACAGTAGCTTCTTTTGCAACGTTTTCTACCACCGTAGTTTCCACATTTTCAGTATTGTTCTTTCTGGCCATTGTTTCCAGCTCCTTCCGTTACATCATCACAAACTTGCTGCAGTCTCGATACGAACCATATAAGGCTCAACAAGTCTTACAGCCGCCTTTGTAGCCTTCCAGCCTGCTGTACCTCTCTGGTCAAGAGGATCTGCAGCACCGGCAGAGCCGAGCTGCTTAACGATATGACGAAGACCGCCACCGGAAATCTCGGTGGAACCGTAAGCATTTTCGCCAAGGATAAGAGTAGCATATACGTCAACGCCGTTAGCGCCTTCTCCCTCGAAAATCTTAGCTTCGCTTGTTTCTACGAAACGGACATTTTCAATCTTGCCGATTTCACCCTGATAAATGCCCTCGGGGTCGGAGTAAGTCTTTACATTAACCCACTTGGGATCACTCATAAGGTCATACGCTGCATCAGGATGAATAATACCAACAAAGGAACCGTTGATAGTCTCGGCGTTGTGTCTCTTAAGAGTACGAACTGCTTTTCTTACCGCATCAACTGTAAGATAGTGGTTGCCTTCGGCCTGACCTCCTACAAGAGCATCACGACTGTCAACCTGACCTTCTGCAAACTGTACGTTTGTACCGCCTGCAAGAACTTCTCTTACGATGGTATCAAGTGTTCTTCCTGCCTGACCGCCAAGAAGCTTTGTAGCCTGTACAAGGTTATTGTCGATAGCAGTAAGCTGAATGATATCAGAAAGCTCAATAAAGCCACCGTACTGCTTAACTTCTGCAGTAATAGTCTTTACATCAAGCTTCTGACCTTCAGGAGTAACACCTTCAGTAAGAGGGGTAGTAATAGCAGGAAGAGGATCGTACTTACGAAACTCCACCACCTTACCCTTATTCTTGGGAATCGGTACTTTCTGACCGAACTGATCATGTACCAACTTAGGCTCCGCCATATCAATAAGATAATCGGAGTAATAGGTTTTCATTTCGGCGGAAAGTCCGCCGCTTTCCCCGTAGGGAGTTACCTCACCTGTGCTGTTTGCCGCCATACCGGAAGTGGTATGTACGTTTTCACCTGCAGCAAAGTGCTGAATATTTAATCTGAACATAATTTTTCACATCCTTTTCATTTCGTTTTACTAAGTGATAATTCTCATTATCTCACCTTCGTTACGTTCTTCAGAACGTAATAGTTTCACCGCGCTGTGCTCTCTTTGCAAGCTCCGCGCGTTCCTTCTTTGTGAGCTTTGATACATCCATCGAGCCGTTAACAGCTACCTGATTACCAAGACCGTTTTCACTGGGTCTTGCCTGCATCTGCGCTGTGCTTTTCGCATATGCCGCTGCAGTATCTTTCTTGGCAGCTTCAACAATTTCATCCATATGAAGAACCTTGTACGCGTGTTCTACCGGTACGCCTGCTTTCAACAATTTGCCGAATTCGGGATTTTTAATCTCGACATTGGGGTCAAAATTAGGATAAATTTCTTTTGTGCGTTTTATGTCTTCATCCATTTCCCGTGTTTTTTGTTCGACAAACCGCCTTCTTTCGATTTCGTCTTGATACTTTTTAGCCGCTTTTTCTTCAATGTTTTTGCGGATGTTATCTGCTCTGACTCCTATAATTTCTCGGCTAATTTTTTCTCCTGTTCCGTTTTCGATAGAAAACGTTTCAATCATAGAAGGGTCTAACACTTTGGCAAGATCCTCAAAGCTGTTAACGTTGTGTGTTGCCATTAATTTGTAAATAAGGTCGTTTACAGGTTTCATTTCTTCCTGTATTTTTGACCTTTCTTCCGCAAGTCTTTTTCCAAACGCACCTGAAAACTTTTTTCCCATAGTTTTGTTCAGATTAGGATTCTTCTCGATGAGCTCCTCGAGTTGCTCCTCCGAATATGCGCTTAAATCGATTGCGGAATGATTTTCTTTCTGCTCCCCGGCGACAGGAACATTTGCGGAATTACCTTCCGCTTCTACGCCCGACTGCGACTGAGCGACTGTCGCGTTTCCGCTCGAGCTTGTACCATCAGAACCGCCCTCTGCGAATCTCTGAATATTAAGCTCCATTGAATTGCCTTCCATATTTTCGGCTCCTCTCTGTGTTTCATAGATTTATTATATCATATCTTTTTCAAGTATCGGTGCCCCACAAAAAAACAGCAGGCACATAGGTTACCCTATATGCCTGCCTTTACTTTTATCTGTTAGACCGCCTTGTTGTGGATCTTGTAGACCTTGTTGTTCTTGAGGTTGTCCTCGAACTCGATCTTGAGGAAGTTCTTCCACCGGAGCTTCCGCCCGAACTGCTACCGGAACCGCTCTTTCCCTTTGGTACTTCGCCGTTATTCTTAAGTCCCGTATAGGGATTAATCCACGTAGAACCTCCAAGAGCCATAAATAATGCTCCCTTTACATTTTCATTGTAATCTGTACTGTCAAGGTAATCTTGAAGTTCTTTTGATGACAAATTATTCTCGCTACCCTCGGGGTCGGATTTAATTGCTTCTGTTTTTACATATGCCCTTACGCCTGCATATTCTTCAATCGGCATATCATCGGAAAGATTCTCCTCATACAACCTGATATATTTATAATCCGAATCTTCCAATTCTCTGCCCATATCAACACTTGCATGGTAACCTGCCCAGTCACTTTCCACAGTATCAAATATCTTTATTTCCGCTTCACTGTACTGCGATGCATCATACTCGAATTTATCTTTGTATCCGTCCTTTGCGGCTGTAAACTTTTCTCCTTCAACCTTTTCCACGCCACTTTTTATAATATGATTCATTGCACCTTTTGAATCTCCATCTTGAAGCATTCCAACGGTTTCATTAACCCATGCAGTGTTACTTGTTTTTTCTCCCTCAGATACCGTATATCTCGCATTAGCACTTGCCGCCTCATATACCTTGCTTACAATTACACCCTTCGTGTAATCATCAGCTTTCTTGTATTCATCGGTCTTAACAATCTCTGTCAAAAGATTATATGCCGTCTGTCCCTGTACCGTCTGCATCTCAGTATATTCCGTTGCAGTAAGATTCTTCTTTGTGCCATCGTCAAGTTCAAAGTTTTTTGCCGCTGCTGTCGGGAATATCTTCATACCGTCCTCGTCTCCGACTTCACCGTAAAGCCTTTTAAGCTCTTTTTCCATAGGACTTATCTTCACAGTAGAATAATAGCCGGGCGAAAGCATATTCTGAAAAGCTCTTACACCCACATTCTCAGTTTTCTTTTCTCTGCCCCACTCATCAACATAAGGCTCAAGGTTCTGCGAATCCCCCGGAATCTTCTTCATCAAGCCCTGCACAAAATACTGTACATCACTCGGTACATCTTTATTCTTGTCATCGTAGCTTCTTCTCTGAGTTCCGTCAACAGTTCTTGCAACCTGTCCGAAAAGAGTCGGTACAGCTTGATTAACATAATTTGTGCCAATATTCCACGCAACATTTCCGGCAATTTCGGAAGAGTTAGACTGCTTAATAGTATCAACAGTACCCGTCAGTCCCTGTAACATACTCATTTCAAAAAACGGTTCTGACATATTGCTGAGTGCCTCAACCCCGTTACGAAAACCTATATTTTCACCTTTATCTATTGTGTTCTGCATCTCCACACCTGTGAAGAATGGAAGAGAAAACGGCGCCAACCAGTCGAGCGTATAGTTGTGACCACCAATTGTCAATGAATAATTCTGTACACCTGTAAGCTCGTCAAATTCCTTTTCCTTGTCGTCATCTGATGCACCGGAAATAACGCCAAGAGATTTTAAAAACATTCCCAGTGCTACAACTCCCGTTCCCGTAAAAGAGCAGCATATTCTGTCTATATACTCACTGGCAGTCATATCGCCTTTACTAACCTTGTATAAATCCGTTGTCAGTGCCTTAACAAGTCCTGCAGGGCTATATTCTACACTTCTTTTTAATATATTTACAGGGGTTTTCTTAAAAGGCATCAAGCCTTCTACCAATAATGCCGCACCTGCATTTTTCTTTGAGAAGTTACTCAGCGCATTTGCAAACGCACTCGCATCTCGGTATGTATTTCTCTGCGCTTCTTTAATAGCGACTCTTCTCGCCCTGTCAAGCGTAGCCTCACTCATATTGTCAAGGTCAATCTTGTTTGCCGCAAGGTAATTACTGAGAGCTGCTTTGTAATGGTGTCTAAGGAAAATCCAGTCTTCAGCTTCAAGGCTTTCTCCCACTTTCACCCTCATCCATTCAAGAGCTTTGGTGTCAAACACCCTCTGCTTATCCCTTATAATATCCGACGGATTGTGTTTACCACCGCCTTGCAGTTCCTTTCGCATTACCTCTACATCTTCCATTGCAAACTGCCTGTACTTCTTTGGCACTATAAAGGTTTTGCTTCGCTCTATCTTGCCACCTGTCGCTTTCGCCACAATCGGCTCCACAAACTTAGCTGCGATATTCTTTGTAGCAATCATCGGCATAAAGGCGGTGTTACCTACCACATTTCGCACATGGGTTCTCGCATTGGCGAGCATTGACATATATCGCCACGCATTCCACTTGTTTATCCATGTATTAGGTAACTGGTCTGCAATCTCCGTATAGATTTCATCTCGGATTGTTTCTCTCTCTTCTTCGGTCTTTGCTTCCATAAGCTTTGTTTTAAGCTCTTCCGATACCTCTATATCTGTCGAATGTTTCTTTCCGAACTTCTTATTGTTTCTTTCGACAATCTCTTCTTTAAGGTTCTGAATAACCTTCTCTATGTAAGCTACCTCGTAGTTCGGGTCTAACTTCTTCAGCATACTTATTGCCTGCAGGATCTGTGCCGTTCTGGTGCTTTCTGCCGCAAAGTCAATAATAAGCCTCTGCGCCTTTTCTTCCTGCCCTTCCTGACTATACTTCTCCAATAACACTTCTGCCATCGCTACCGTTTTCTTATCAAGATTGTGGGAAGAAATCGCACCGTTTACCTTCTTTTCCACCCACTCAACTCCCATTGTGTCAAGTGAAGCGTAGGCATTCTTCATTGCACTCTTATTCGATATAGGTGTATAGTTAAACTTACCCTTTTCTACATTTTCCAGTACACCCTCTGCCGTTTTATCAGTAAGTGTTTCCGCCTCTGCCGCCGTTCTCGCAAACTGCCTTACTTTTGTATCTTCTTCCACGCTTTCAGGTACTTTCACATCACGCCTCGGCTCAGCACCGGGAGGAATGAATTTCTGCGATGTATCTTCGGTAGTGGTGTCCACGCTTTCACCTGCAGGTGAGCTGTCAACATCGCTGAGTCGGGTACCTCTTATTGATTTTTTTAAACCCTCAATCTTCAGTCTGTCTCTCTCCAAAGCTTCTCTCTTTGATTCAATTTGCGCCTCATTAAGCATTTCATCAGGAGCATATCTTAAGAAATCTCCATCAGAAGGATTGACATTTTTTATAAGCTCTGCTATACTGATATTGAGAGTTGACGGAGTGCCATTTCGTTGTTCTTTTACATCGTATGGCGCCAAGATGTCGGCTCTTATTTTTTTAAGAGTTACAGACATATATAATCTGCTTCCTACCGACTTTTTAAACTCTCGAATATTCAACTCTACCGGAGCAATATCTTCGCCACTCTTAAATGCACTTAGAAGCACATAACTTTGTTTAAGATTGGGATTTTCTTTTTTTGTTCCTTTGTATTTATCTGTATGACTTTCAATAGGCACCGCATTTTTTACGACTGAATCGAAAACTGTGAGCATTTTTGCGAAATCCTGAAAATTAGGATTTCTTTCGTTCTGCTTATGTACACTTTCCCTGAGAGAACCTTTTGAATAATTAAATTCCAACTCAATGTTGTTGTTTGTGTATCCTTCTTTGACTACTCCGAACTTCTCACATAGTTCTTCCATAACGCCTTGTGCTTTGCTTTTGCACTTACTTTCTAAGATATTAATTTCTTCAAGTGTCAATTTTAGTGCATCTGACTTTGCTTCCACAACATTAAGCGAGGTCTTTTTTAATATTTCCGCCCTTTTATGCTCATCCATATCAGCAGTAATTTTGTCATCACCGTTAGTTTCGCTCACTCTCGTTCCGCTTACGCTTTTTTCAACAGTTTTCCCAGTACTCTCAACTTTGCCATCCTTCACATTCAGCACAGCTTTTCTGTAGGCATCACGCCACATAAGTTGTGCTTTTTTCTTTTCATCAAGGAGACCGAGCTTGTCAAGAGCTTTGTAGTAGAAGTCACGCACTCTTACCGCAAGTCCTCTGTCTTTTTTAATAAAGTCTGCAAGCTCATCCACACTGTCAAAGGTTTCTCCGATGTGATCGCAAGCAATTTCTTCATTGATGTATGCTGCATCTCTTGTTCCGTACGCAATAGCTTTCATATTGAATACATCGTAGTAGCTACCGTCTTTCTTCATCTTGTCCACTACGAAGTTCTGATATTTCGCCCATGCTTCACCGGCACTCTTTTTCATAGTATGGCTGAATTCGTGTGTCGCCGCCCACTTTATGGGATTCTTCGCCTCTGTATTGATGAAAATACCGCTGTCGGTTTCCACACCGTCAAGTATATCTCCGTTTTCATTGTACAAGCCTTTTACAAGTTTAACTGGCTTTTTAAGTTCTGTCGCCCATTTCTCAAGAACTCCGTATCCTTTTGCATCGTCATTCTTAAAAGAAACACTTTCCGCATCTACAACAATATTGTTTTCGATTTTGACATCACCTATAGTCGCCTTTATACCGTCTTTGGTGTACACATTTCCTTCGGATATTGTTGTGTTTTTTACAGCTTTTGCCACATCTTGAATTCCTTGGGTTGTTTTTGTTTTAGCAGGAGCAAGTTCACGCCCTGCCGCCTTATCAACACTGTCCCACGCCTTTTTATTCCCCTCGATAGCCGTAAGAAGCATTGTAGCACCATTACTTCTGCTTATAAGTGAGCTATCAACTTCTGTAGCCCTGCCCTGCACAAAGTTCATTACTGCCTTTGCAGTATCAATGGATTTCTGGGAGCCTATATAGCCATATCCTCTGCCCTCGATTGCAGAAATAAGCTTCATTATATTCATCATTCCGCCATCTTTTTCAATATCTTGCTCTATGATATAGATACGTGTCCGTAAGATATGTATATTTTGTTCAAGTCCCTTTTTGGGTGTTCTATTCCACATAACGAACATACTTCGGTGCAATATCTATAATTCACCCCTGCACACCTTCTTTCAGCTTCGCTTCTGCTTCTTCTTTGGATGCAAAAGCTTTTTCTCCAAACATAAACTTTTTGCCGTCATCTTCTAAGTAAAAATACTCGTTTATGCTGATAATAACTTTTGCGATGATTTCTTTTATGTAATACCGTTGACTTATTGGTGCATATCGTATCACATACACCACATCACCCACCTTACAAGGCAGTACAATTACATTCTCTGCCGGTACGTTAAAGCACTTGCATTCTTTTCCGCTTTCCTGGGCGAAGCAAAGTGTTCCGGTTACTTTGCAGTTGGCATATCCGTCTGGAAGCAAATTTTCTTTATCCCAGTTACAGCAATTTTCACACCAGTACTTTTCAGCTTCCAACATTTCAAGTTCAGTCATTGGTTACACCTCCGTCCATAAAGTTTACAAACGCTTCGTAACATTCAGGACACAGGTCTACTCTCTGTCCGAAACTACTTCTCGGTTCTCCTACGGGCCACAGCGTTATCTTTGCTGAATAATTCTTTAAGGCATATGTGGGGCAATAGCATTTCATAGGATTTACTATATCCTTGCCGCATCTGTCACACACAATTTCTGTTTTCTGCGCCACTATTTACACCTCTTTCCAAAATCCTCAGGCAACATATTATTCATCGCCATCAAAGAAGCTTTGCCATAGCTAATATGTAACCTTGCACACTCTTCTGAAATCTCACGCAAAGACATCTTTGCAAACCATTGTGACGCAGGAGATATTTTTGCAGTTTTCTTCTTGGGTCTTTCTGAGTTTACAACGATTTCTTTCTTGTTTTTACTATATTGAGCTTTGCGACTACATTCTTTTGAACAATATTTCTGTATTGAATTACTCGGAACAAACTCCTTACCGCAAATCGCGCAAATTCGGGAGTTGTATTCCCTTATTCCTTTCGATTTCTTTTTGGGAGTATGTTCATAACGATATTCATATCCGCATTGTTCGCAACAAAATATTTGCCTTTTATGCCGTGGAACGAACTCAGCTCCACAATGTTTACACTTGATAGGTTTCTTCTCTTGTTTCTTCTGCTCCGCAATTATAGTACGTTGCTCATCCGCTGCTTTCATCTTACAAAGAAGACTGCAATATTTTATCCCCTTATGTGGTGCAAAAAATTCTTTTCCGCACCACTTGCACTTCTTTGTTTCCCCTTTTGGTCTGCTTGCATGAAAACCTTTTACCTGACATTCCCTGCTACAATATTTACTTCTGCTTTGCTTCGGCTCAAACTCTTTACCACAGTATTCGCATTTCCTCATGTTGTCACCACCTTTTGTATTTCTTCACAGTATTCAGGTAGATTAACTCTTACCATAGCCGCCGGCACAGGAGGAGTAACCGCATTGCCACATCTCGCTACCTGCTTTGTCTTCGGGTATGGGTTTCCTTCCGGATCGTGTTCGATTATGTAATCCTTTGGGAATCCCTGCGCGTTAAATAATTCTCTTGGCTGAAGCATTCTCATACGAATATCAACAATGATATAATCTTCTCCATGAATAGTTACCAAAGCATATCTGTCCTTTGTAGTCAGCGTATCAAGAGGTGCATCTATAGGTTTCGGTGAACCAGTAGAAAAATACTTTACAAGAAAAGCTTCTACTTCTGCGTGGTGTGCTCCGCTACAGGATATTGTTGTCAAAGGTTCATCCATAGGCTGACCGTCCATATTATTCCGAAGCGTTACTATATGAGCAGTTACAAGCTCGTTATGGTCTTTTGCCGTTACTGTATCGAGAGGCTTATCCACTGAACTTCCTGCGCCCTTATAATTACCTCCGTAATTTTTCATAATGTGTGCTACCGATAAGGCATACCTGGGATTTGTGTCAATTGTCATTATTGGTTCTGTGAGTTCTTGCCCTCTTACTTCGCCCTCATTCTGTTCACTGTGATACTGAATAAGGGTAGGTGATATAAGACCAAATCTTGTCGCACCTGCCATAACAGTATCAATGGGTCTATCTATTATCTGTCCACTACTATTTTGGTTAAAGGTAGTGAGTATTGGCATTGTAAGATAATGCTTACTGCTTCCTACCACCGTGCTTAACGGCTCTTCTATATCGCTCACTCTTGGTTTCTGTCCTTTCCTTTCGCCATACCCTACGGGAACTATTGAAGGTGCGACTACAAAATTTCTGTTTCCGGTTGTTACAGTCGGCAATGGAGAATCTGCGCTCGCTCCTACATTCCCTGTATTGTTACACATAATCGTAGGGGTTACCACATAATGGCTGTTTACTGATGTAACTGTAGAAAGTGGCTTATTAACACTTTCTGGCTCATTATCAAACTTATAATGAATAATAAACGGTTCAGGATTATCAATTACAAACTTCTTTATACCTCTTGCAATTCGCTTAAGAGTATTTTCCGCAAGAGGTTTATCCCTTTCAAAAATACTCTGTGTAGGAATACTCCAATCAATACACTCCGCTGCTGTTCTGTAAGGTTGAAGCATACCGCATCTGACCTCTATACTGTCCTTTGGCGCATGTGTAGGTTCAGGCCATACAATCTTTCTACCGTCACTTCTTGCAATCATGTAAAACCGTGTACGCGTTGTAGGCGCACCGTAATCACAGGAACGGAGTATTCTGAAATCCACATCATATCCCAATCCGTTTGAAAGCTCAGAAGCCATACGTGAATAAACATCAATTTCAAGTGCAGCACACATCTCAATAAATGCGGGGTGTTCTTTGGATAATCCTGTAGTAAGCACGGCAATAAATCCGTTGAAAGTTTCTCCGCTACGCTCTTTTATAGGTTTTCCGTTATTGTCAAGTGGTCCCCACGTCTGTATTTCGGGAACATTCTCAAGCATTATTACTTTTGGTCTTACTGCATACGCCCATTTGATAGTTACCCACGCAAGACCTCTGATATTCTTATCTACAGGCTTGCCACCCTTTGCTCTTGAGAAGTGTGTGCAATCGGGAGAGAACCAGGCAAGAGCAACTTCTTCACCCTCACAGGCTTCTTCAGGGTCTACTTCCCACACACTTTCACAGTAATGACGTGTGTTAGGATGATTCGCTTTGTGCATTGCTATAGCATCAGGGTCGTGATTGATTGCTATATCCACACTTCTGCCTATTGCCATTTCAATTCCGGTGGAAGCACCACCGCCACCAGCAAAGTTATCTACAAATAAACTCATCCCGTCACCTCACAGAGAATGGCAAATCGTCATCATCACCCATATCTATTTCTGCCGGAGCGTCTTCGGATTCTCTCTTCCCCTCGGCAAAATATACCTGACTTACAATAACCTCAGTTACATAATGCTTCTTTCCGTCCTGATCGTCCCAAGAGCGAGTTTGAATGCTCCCCTCAAGAGCAACCATATTTCCTTTCTTGAAGTATTTAGAAATAAACTCCGCGGTCTGTCTCCACGCAACGCAGTTTATAAAATCCGCTTTGCGTTCTTCTCCTTCACGGACAAAGCTACGGTCTACTGCCAATGAGAAACTGCAGGTGCTTACTCCCTGCGGTGTGCTTCTGAGTTCCGGGTCACGTGTAAGCCGACCCATTAAAATTACTTTATTCAGCATTATTTTTCATCCTTTCAAGTCTCATTTTTCGTTCCATAGCCGCCATATCGTCAGGCTCATATGAACCGCTTTTTTTCTTGTCGGTCTTTTTCTTTCCGAAGTTTTCAGCAGCCGTTCTTGTTTTTCGCCCGGCATTAAAATGTGTGCTTATAATTTTCTCAGCATATTTCCAACTTCTTGCGTTATATTCCACCGCCTGTTCAAAGGCAAATATAATAAGCGAAGAGTCAGCACCTTTTTCAAGCCACTCCGAAATAGCTTCAGCTGTCACTTCGGTAATTGCTCCAATATGCTTCTCGTACGCCTTAATAGTAGTAGATAATATATTCTTATTTCTTTCTTCTTTATCTATTTCTATATCTGTTGCGTTACATTGCGTTACCGTAACGTTACTTGTAACGTTACACGGAGTTACTTTAGCGTTACAAGTAACGTTGTCCTTTATTGCAATTTCTTTCTTGTCGCGGTACTTCTCAACGCGTTTTCGCGTCTGTTCTCTTATCTTATCCATGCCTTCTATATTTTGATATTCGCTCCAACCGAGAACGCAATAAACCCCATCAATTCGGGAAATCATCTTGAATTTCTCAAATTCTTGCAATGCATCTCTGACAATAGAAACCTTCATATCGAACTCTGTAGCAAACATATCCTCTGTATAAGGAACGCCATCCGCTATGTATAATTTCCCATCAGCATTACATCGACCGGCAGCAGTAAGAAGCATCGTCCACAGAAGTACAAAACTATCTCCGTTTTTCATAGAACGTATCAATTTTATCTTTCTGTTTGAAAACATATTAACGTGAATTTTTATCCACTTTACCTCTTCCATACAATTTAAATCTCTCCTAAATAATACTTTTTGTAGCTCACCGTTTCATCATATCTGTTCTTCCCTGAAACAAATTCGCTCTTTATGTCATAGCCTTGATTCCTTAAATCATTAACCCTACTTGCAAGTCTCGTACAGCCCAAATCCGTAAATGCTTGTAGCGTTGTTATACTTCCGAAATCTTTCATATACTGTATAATTCTTTCGCATTGTGTCGGTTTCTTCATAAAACCACCTCACAGTTTTAATTTCTTTACGGCATATGCATCAAGCTGTACACCGTAGATATGATTTCTTTCAAAGAATCCTTTTTCATCGTTATGTGCAATACTGTGACACTTTCGACAAAGAGCTATAGCAAATCTTCCGATATTGTTTACCTTACGGCGGTTGAAACCCATACCGATACGCGAACCCTCGCAATGATGAATATCTGCCCTCTGATTACATACCGCACATTTACGATTTATGAGACAAGAATACAAATATCTGCTTATGTCATCGGTACGATTCAAAAGAGTGTCCCGGGTTCCGATATTATTCTCAAAGCAGAAGTCTATAAGATAGTTGATAAACTCTCTTGCTTCTGTCACAGTACAATTTGAAAGGCTGAAATAATCCACCCCGTACCGCTCTATGTAAAAGAATTTCTGCAAAGCCTTTTCCATTTCAGGAGCATTACCGGTATATTCTGCTATGTCCGCAATTGTGGCGTATATTTTTCGTCTCTGATCAGCTGATATATGTCGTCCGTCATCATACCGAACTAAGCAACTTTTTATTTCCTGCCGTTCTGCCTTGTAAGGGTCTATGTCAGCAACTATAATTGCACGGCCGTCCTTGACTTTATATATTTCACCTACTGCTTCAAACATCTTGGCATTACTCCTTTCTTCAAGCATTCTGCAAAGTACTCTAACCTCGGAAGATATATATTGTTTATCCACCGTTCGTCATACTCTACCGGGTGAAAGGATAACCTCTCATCATCTATCGGGTTGAAGTAATTCCTATAATCATACTCGGTAAGTCCGTATGCAACAATATCAGCACTTCTGAAGCCTGTAGCAAACATTTGAACATTAACCTGATTAACATACCTCTTAGGTACTTTAAATCCGTTCTCGCGCTTGTATGTTTTAACCTCGTATATCTTCCGATTCATATCCCCATCAAGATTAACCCGAAGCTTCAAATCCTCAATGATAATCTGCCTGTCCATATTTTCAACGCCTATATGTTCAAGGATTTTATGTTCGTAATGCGTTCCTGCGCACATAGCATCATTGATGAAGGTGTTGCGAAGTATTCCGCACTTTTCAAGCCACCATTTTTCAAAGCTCTTTGTTTCTGTGTTCCCGATTATGTACGGTGTGTCACTTGCTCCGAAATAACCGCTTCTGTCATTATCTGCTATCATACCTTTATTGCCTTGAGGTTTTCTTCGAATCTAATAAGAGTATCGAAGTTCGCAAATATCGCTTTTACTTCATCTACCGTCATACTTAAAGCTTTTGCAATCTCTGCTGCACTTAGTCCCAATCTAAGCTTAGAAGAATATGTTTCCTCAAATCGCTGTCTAACTTTCGTAAGGCTGTGGAAACTTAAATCGTCTGTATCTTCCATCCCTTCATAGTCAGACAACCATAAAGAGAATCCCAAACCAATATGAATAGCTACACCCTTTACAAAAGCTCTTGTCTGAGCATTCCACAGTCTCTGCTGAGTAAGAGAATTATCCTTTACGGGATTGGAGCCGTTCATAAGAGGAAACTGACTTTCAAATTCCAGGTCGTCAACAACGATTTTCACTCTAACCTCATAACATCTGTTCGAAACTCCGTTTTTATCTGTAAACACAGCATCACTTTTTATAAGAGAAGAACCGTCAGCCCCAGTTACAGGCTCAAAGTATACTTTCTGTGCGCCCAAATCATGAAGAATCTGTTTGCACTTCGCCCAGTTAAGGTATAAAACCTCTATTTCTTTACCCTTGTCATCTTTTGCTTTGCGTTTATCACAATGTGGTGTAACATCGACCTTTGAAAAATCTTCAAAGGTCATATCTTTAAATGCTTTATTCTCTTTCATATAAATTATCCTTTCTTAACATCTTTCAGGTTCCGGAAACCCAATGCAGGTGAATTCAATATCAAGAAGTTCAAGCAAATCAGTTGTGTCCATCTCACGGATGCAATCCTCACAGTAACTGTCGCCCTTTATTTCTGTGTATCTTGTGTCACCGTCAAAGACCATTCCGCACACCTTACATTTTCTCATCGTTTATACCTCCACAACTTCTATCTTAAATACATTCTGCATCATTTTGACCTTCATCCTGTAATCTGGTTTCTTTCGTGTAACAGGGCTCTTAACATCCTCTACAATGAATTTTCCGTCCTTATAATATGTAAAGTCTGCTTTGTATGTTATAGCCCTTATTCGCTTGCCCTCAGGCGTTGTGTATGCATTCTGTAAGGTAAATGTATTCTGAAGCTTTAAATCTTCAATTTCACCTTTCCCAAACATCGCCATAAGCTCTTCATACCGTCGGGCTTCTTTCTTACTGTCAATAAGCACGCCATTAACAGTTACTTTTTCATTTCCGTACTTGGATTTTTTTGCTTTTTCTTTCTCAATAATCTGCCTTTCCGCCTGTTCTCGATATCGAGGCGGTAAATCCATTAAGCTGAGTACCATTTCTTTCGCCTACCTTTTAAGGTGGTTCCTCACAATCACACTTTTCTCCCGGATCTAAATGTGCACCACAATTAGGGCAAGTTTTATATTGAGCCATATTATTTACCTCTTTCAAAATTTCATTTATTTTTAAATCCATCTGTTTGCCTAATTTATAACAATTGCCGTGTGATATGTGATTTCTCCAAGCGTTGTACGAAGCATAGAATTTTTCTTCCGTAAGCCTACCTGCAACAACTAACTTTGCCATTTTTAAAAACTTCCGCTGAGCATTTCTCTTGTTTTGGTTTTTAAGTTTTCGTATTACCTTTCCGCTGTTCGTTACATAAGTATGGAATCCAAGATAGCTTACACCGTTTTTAAAGGGAAATATCTGTGTTTTCCCATTCAAAGTCAAATCAAGCGTTTGCAGGAACTCCGTTACCACTTCAAGGCAATGCTTCAGATATTGCTTATCCGGATGAATCAAATAGAAATCATCCATATAACGGCCGTAAAACTCTATACCTAATTCGCCTGTTATGAGCTTGTCCATACCGTCTAAATATAAAAGAGCAAAGCCTTGGTTTATCTGATTACCTAAAGGAATTCCTTTCCCCTCTGTGCTGTCAATGAACAGATTACACAACCAACAAATATCTCTGTCATAAGAGAAATAATATTCAACAATGTCTTTCAGTTGGCTATGAGAAATGTTATAAAAGAACTTCGAAATGTCGCACTTTAATATGTAGCCACTATGTCCATATCTTTTATAAAAGGCTTTCATCTGCTTGCTCAGACGGTTAAGCCCAAACAATGTCCCTTTTCCTTTTTGCCCGGCACAGTTATCTAAAATAAAGATTTCCTGCAATTTGGGAAGTATCACATTATCACATAAACTATGCTGTATGACCTTATCCTTGAAAGATGTTGTCTTAATAACACGTTCTTTCGGCTCATAAACCGTAAATTCATTGTATGGAGATATTCTATAGGTTTTGTTTTTTAACTGCTCTATCAAAGCGTTAACGCCATCAAGAGCCATAATGTTAAACCGTGCAGCACTTCTTTTATAACCTTTACCACACTTCGACCTGCGATATGCACGGTACATATTATTAAAATCAATTACTTTCTCAAAATCGGTCATACAACATAATCCTCTTTGTTTATCTTTTTTCAAAGAAAGGTTGTGCGTTCTTTTGATGTGGTGCTCTGATTTCGGCTTATGCCTACTCTGTCTGACAATCCACCAGGACGGACGAACGCCATTCGTATTGTTGTAATTGTTGTTGTTGTTAATGTTACCATCGGGCGAAACGCAAGAAAAAATACAACGCACAACCTATATAGATTATTTCTTTTCAGCTGTTCTCCAAGCTATAGACATGAACTTTACATCAGACACCATTTTCGACCAATACTCCGCCGATTTTGGATTCAGTAACTTCAACTCCATTGATAATTCGATGTAGGTCTGAAGCTTATCGCAGTTCATAATAGCTTTTGTTATTGTCTCGCATCTGAAGTATCTTTCGGTTTTATTGTTAATCCGATTAGATTCAAGCAAAAGCTCATATATATCCATACTTACAATCTGCATCCTATCCACAAGAGAATGTCTGAACTTCTTCGGGTATCTGTTTGCATTGGATGTAAGCACATACGTATGTTTCATTAACTCTTTTGCTTTGACAATAACTTTCAGTTCTTTGTCAACCATACTTTATTCCTCAACCGATACAAAGATAGAAGATACAAATTTCAAAAACGGACGAACGCCATTCGTACCGTCGTAATTGCTGCTGAAGTTAACGTTACCATCGGGCGAAACGCAACGGCACCAGAAGTCGTTAAGATGTTCCGGTGTTGTATCGGGAGTAGCAAGCCACCACCAGGTATCAGGGTTATATTCATCGAAAATCTTTACGTTCTCACGGTAAAAATCAAATGTGGGAATACTGATTTTACTTACCATATCTCCATATGTTTTCAACCCGTCAAGGCTTGTTAAATCCACTTTGTGTTCAAGGATATTTTCTTCACCTACAACTTCTGCAATTTTCGGCAAGAATTCATTTTTAAGTCTTTCGAGAACCGAACTCTCTTTGAGGTTATTATTTTTTCCAAACTGAGAACGGAAAGCAATGTCCTTTGCTACAGCTGTTACTTCTCCGTTTTCTTCGGAAAACTTTATAAACTCAACATCACCGATTTTAAAAGTTTTACCGTTTATAACTTCAGTTAATTTCATTTCTTTCATGTTTTTATCCTCCTTAGCGTGATACAAAGATATTAGAATTTAAGATACAAAACGGACGAACGCCAAACGTACCGTCGTAATTGAAGCCGCTGTAAATGCAACCATCGGGCGAAACGCACTTTACCCAGTTAGCATTTTCATGTGTAGGCGTACTGTATGCTGTTGCCAACCACCACCAAGCTTTTATTTTATGCTTGTCCAGTATTTCAACGTAACGGCGATAGAGATTAGCTGTAAGAAGAGACATCTTTCTCTTGATTTTGCCGTAGTCTTTCAAACCATCATCAGATGTAAGGTCCACGGTATGTTCAATAAGATTGTTTTCACCAATTATCGCTGAAATCTCACAACTGAACTTCTTGCAAATTTCATCAATATGTGAGTTTTCAAAGTTATTGTTCTTTCCGAACTGCTTCTCTTTATGTAAGAGATCTTTAAGAATAACCGCTGTTGTTTCTTCCGAGCGATCAAGAACAACAAACTCATAATCTCCAACTTTAAACGTTTCCCCTATAGGAATGTTTTTCAACTTAACCTGTCCTATCCCGAGCGATTTCTGCATCTCTGCAACCTGCTCCGCTGTAAGTTCGATTTTCTTACCACCTAAACAAATATAATTTTTCATCTTTTATACTTCCTTTCCCATTTATACATCGTATATGCCACATTGTAGATAAGTGCCAGAATAATAAACACACCTTTTGCCGGGTGGATATGCTCCAGCCCCATATCGTCAGCTACCAACAATGCTGCAAACCACATTACCGTTATATATAACCAAGTCATACTGCTTCCTCCGTTTCGTAAAGCCCGAGTTTCTCAAGTTTCTTTACCCTGCGCTCGATATCGCCTATGTCAATACCCCACACTTCAAAAGCAGTTTCAGTATTAACACTGTGCTTATCCAGAACCATTATGTTTTTTTCGATTTGTACCTTACGAACAAGGTTTTTAAGATTACAAACCTTATTGTCACCAACTCCAAAAAGTTCCTTTATCTCTTTACTTCCGATTTCAGGATATGTGTAATAAATCCTTAGGCAGGTTTTAAGGTCCTTAATCGCAATCCTTGCCACTGTCATCACCATCCCTCTTTACTTCCGTAATGCTCATACGCCTTACCGCTGCATCCACCTCATCGTTACACATCTGAAGTACCTGTTTACATTCATCGGCATCTAATTCCGACTTGCCTAAGAAAAACATTATTACATCTCTGGTTGCGAGTAATTTATTTTTATCTACCATAATTAACATCCTTTCTACTTGCTTTTTGTTTTAATCTGTGTTATACTTTGTTTGTAAACTTTTGCGACGGTTGTAGCTTCTGCTACGCCGTCATTTTTTATTATTTCTTAAGAAACTTTTTCAATATAATCACCTCCTTGTATTTAATATGTAGTTGTGTTATAATCGTCCCGAAAGGTTGTGATTTTTATGTGCAATACCCAATCAAATATGTTAGAAATTCTAACAACAATTATCGTGACTGTAGTCAGCTTTGCCGTAATCATAAAGACCGTACAAATTTCGACCAAGAAAGAATTATTTTTAAATGTATATTTCCCCTTGTATAAGATTCTTTCTCCTTTTTTGTACAAGAAACTTTCTGTAGAAGAACTACAAAAGCTACTGTCTGAAATTGATAACACATTTTCCCAATCGGAATATCTTCCATTTTTCGTAAGTGAGCACATAGATTTTCTCAGAGAAGGACTATCAAAAGAAAAGGTATGGCAAGATACATATGAAGAGTTGTGCCGCTACATAGATATCAGATGCAACAGACTTTGTAGCTTGTTAGGATATCCTAAACGAACATTGTCATACAGAATCCGTCATAATCAATTTGCAAATATTTACGAAAAATGGATTTTTACTGCTATATTCTTGTTCGCCAAAACCGTTGTCTTTGTATTCGCTATTCTATTTGGTGTAACAATTCTTGCATGGTTGAAAATAGTATTGGCAAATATTCTTTCACTACCAATGTAACTAAGAATGCCCACAAAGCAGAGACAATGATTATCACGAAGCTTAATTCACGGAACAAGTAATAAAAAAACAACAAACTAAAAACAAGACATAACCCGAAAATTATTACATTCACCTCAATCACCTCCTCTACGGTGCACCACTAAATGTTTCATTTATGGTACAATATTGTTAAGCCCTAAAGGAAGGAGGTTAACAATATGAACAATGGAATCATGTGTCCTATCTCTATGGCGTCTACTGAAGTTAGACCTTGCCACCTAAACTGCAAGTTTCTATGTAATGGCAACTGTCTTTTAGTAGCGTACTTATTAAAAAAGATACAAAACACAAAGTAACCCCTCAAACAGACTGATTCGCACATCGGTCTGTTTCATTTTGTGCAATTTTCAGTTTCGTTTCTTTTAGGACACTTCTATTCAAAAAAAATATCCATTATCTCTTCTGAAGTAAGTTCTAATTCAATAATGATACGTTCTATCTCGCCACGAGTAAACTGTGTCTTCCCAGAAAGTTTTCTGTAGAGTGACGTCTTTTTAATACCTGTCTCTCGGCAAAACTGGTCAATTTTCATTCCTTTTGCTACAATTTTACTTCTAAGCAAACAACTTTTCATTTTATTCACCTCCTTTTGTTTCCTTTAGGACACTTTTAGTATAACACGCGTTTTAAAGGCTGTCAATCCCTTTTTGGAAACTTTTTTTGTATTTTTTAAAAAATATGTTGCATAAACGAAACTTTTATGTTACACTAATCATAAAGAATAAGGAGGTGTCATAGTTGTCAAATAATTATGATATAGAAAAGAGGCGTAAAGAACTCGGACTTACTTTGGAAGCTGTTGGGAAATACGTTGGTGTTGGAAAAAGCACAGTAAAAAAATGGGAAACTGGATATATAGAAAATATGAAACGAGATAAAATTGCTTTGCTGGCAAAAGTTTTGAAAGTCTCTCCATTAGAAATCATGGGAATCTCTCCTGAAGATCTTCGAGATATTAATGTTGTTCCCTTCAATCAAAGCATCGGCACTCCCTACAATCCAATTATTCATGAGATCCCCATACTTGGTCGTATTGCCGCAGGACTTCCTTTATATGCAGAAGAACATATAGAAGGCTACACATATACAGAACATAACGGTGGAGCAGAATATTTCGCCTTGCGAGTAAAAGGCGATAGTATGAATGCTGCACAGATAAGTGATGGAAGCACAATAATAGTACGAAGACAACCTGAGGTTGAAAACGGCGAAATCGCTGTTGTAAGGGTAAACAAAGAAGATGCTACCGTAAAAAGATTTAAAAAAGAAGGTAACATCGTTCAGCTTATACCTCAGTCATACAATCCTAAACATGACATTCAAATTTATAATACTAAAGAAACATATATAGAAGTTATCGGCAAAGTAGTAGAATGTAAGGTGGAATTTTAATGTCTAAAAAGAAAAAAGCAGAGTCCATAAAAGAACTCTGCAAGAAATATGATAATCTTATCCCGGCAAGTGAACTTAAGAAAATCAAAGTCCCCCTGCTCGGAGAAGCAAATTGCAATATGTAATTTATAACACAAAATATAAAAGCCCCACAGTGCGCCAACACTGTAGGGCAACGTCAAGGAGTGTTCCTCAACGTCCAACTAACGTTATTATATTACACTCCTTGGGTTTTTGCAACCATTTTTTAAAAAGGAGTGTATTTTTATGCCTATTTATAAAGAAAACGGCTCAAAGGACGGAAAACAAAAGTATCGTGTTGTAGTAAATTATACTGACAATTTCGGGAAGTATCAGAAAGCTACACGAATAGCCTACGGCAAAGCCGAAGCGAAAGAACTGGAAGCCCGTCTTGAATTCGAGGTCAAAGAAACTCCTACAGTTTCCGGAATTACTGTTAAACAGCTTCTCGACCTCTATGTTTCTGCTAAAAAAGGTGAAGTAAAAGAAAGTACTGTTAATAAGAATAAGACCCGTATTGAGCAATATGTGCTCGGAAAATTGGGAGATAAGCGTGTAAAAAAACTTACAGTCCCCATGTTTCAAGAATGGAAGAACGAAGTGGATAATATGAATAATCAAAAGAACGGTAACCCACTAAGTCTTAGATATAAGCAAAACATATATTCGGCCTTACGTTCTCTCTTAAATTGGGGGGTAGAAATGGACTATATCCCCAAGAACAATCTTTTAAAGGTAAAGAATTTTAAAGACCCTAACGAGTTCCCTGAAAAACCAAAAATAGATTTCTATACAGTTGAGGAATATAAGCTTTTTTTATCCGCAGCACTTAACAAAGCTCAAGAGGAAAACACACACAAAGAGTGGGGATATTACGTCTTTTTTGCAATTGCCTTTTACATGGGTATGAGAAAAGGAGAGATTCATGCTCTAAAATGGACTGATATAAAGGATGGATATATACATATTAACAGAAGTATAAACCAAAAGGAAAAAGGTGGAGATAGAGAAACTCGTCCTAAAAGCTACAGTTCTGCACGCATAATTCAAATTCCTTTTCCTTTGCTTAAAATTCTCCAAGACCACAAAAAACGCTATATGACATACCCCGGATTTAATGATAATTTTCGCGTATGTGGAGGTGCAAAACCTTTACGCGATACTACTATTGAAAACAGAAATAAAGAGTTTGCAAAAACTGCAGCGATAAAGAAAATTCGCATCCACGATTTTCGACATTCACATGCATCATTGCTTGCAAATGAAGGGATAAACATTCAAGAAATTGCACGTCGGTTAGGTCATGCAAAAGTGGAAGAAACGTGGAATACTTATTCACACCTTTATCCAAGGGAAGAAGAGCGTGCAACAAAGGTTTTAAATAAAATTTCGTAAAAGTACTTGAAAAGTTAAAAATATTCGTGTATAATTCGTACATAAAAAGAAGAAAACCGCCTATTTTAGGCGGTTTCCCTGTGTTTGGTGGGAGAGGATGGATTCGAACCATCGAAGTCAGTGACAACAGATTTACAGTCTGCCCCCTTTGGCCGCTCGGGAACTCTCCCTGGAGCTGGTGATGGGACTCGAACCCGCAACCTGCTGATTAC
>SVJW01000066.1 GCA_015068735.1 Oscillospiraceae bacterium | reverse complement strand
AAAATTTAGGTTTTTGCGTTCAATTAACTTAATTATTTTTTCTAAATTGAAAGCAAGCCCGCTTTTAGCAGACTTGCTTTATTTGTGTTGCTTTTTTTATTTGTAGCTTAGAATGTTTTCAGAACAGTCTCCATGTTGATAAGTCTGATATTTTTTATTTTTACTGTGAAATTCTTTCCTGTTTATGTTGTTCCCATTTTCTTTCTCTGTTTTTAAGTATTGCAAAGAAAAGAATTGCCAGCGCTATTGCCGTAAGTGCCCAGGAAATGGGATATGATGCATACAGGATTATAAGGTCTGATGCTTTTGAATAAGGTGCGCCAAGTATAGTCATAACCAGCCTGGTACCGCAAGCACCTATAAGACAGGTAATCATAGCACGGGTTGCAATCCCCATACCGCGAAGAGCACCGCTTCCTACTTCCATCATTCCGCAAATGAAATACAGAGCACATACATATTGCATTCGCTGAACACCAATATTCATTACAGTTTCTGAGTCTGTATAGAACTGCAAGAAGAACGGAGCAAAGAAAGAAACCGCGGCAGAAATAACAACACCGAATGTTGCAGAAATACCTAATGCAGTCCAATAACCTTTCCTTATACGTTTAAAGTTATGTGCACCGTAATTCTGCCCTACAAATGTCAGCGTAGCATGGAAGAAAGAGTTAAGAGCTATATATACCATTCCCTCCACGCTGGATGCGGCAGAATTTCCTGCCATAACATCAGATCCGCAGGCATTGATTGAGGACTGTATGATAACATTTGAAATGGAAAATACGGAGCCCTGTATTCCTGCAGGAATACCAAGAAGAATTATCTCTTTAAGTTCATCCGCATACATTTTTACCTTTTTTAAGCTGAGCTTATAGCAATCGTCAGTTTTAATAAGGCAACGAAGTACAAGCAATGCAGATACAACCTGTGAAATAACCGTTGCAAGTGCAACACCTGCAACATCCATTTTAAATAAGATTACAAACACAAGGTTAAGGCATACATTTATAATTCCTGCACTCATCAGGAAATATGTAGGACGCTTTGCGTCGCCTACTGCACGCAGTATGGCACTACCGAAGTTGTACAGCAAAACTGCCGGAACGCCGGCAAAATATATTCTCATATAAAGGGTTGAAAGATCAATAACATCCTTGGGCGAGCCCATCCATATTAAAATTTGTTTGGAAAGAAGAATTCCTGCTATTGCCAAAATTATACCACCTGCAAGGCAGACTGCAATGGCAGTATGAACGGCCTTTGAAACACCGGATTTATTACCTGCGCCGAACTTTCTTGCAACAATAACATTTGTCGCTGAAGAAAGTCCCACAAAAATATTCAGCATAAGGTTTATGGCAGAAGATGTAGAGCCTACTGCCGCAAGAGATTTCTCGCCTGCAAATCTGCCGACAACAATCATATCTGCAGCATTATAAAGAGTTTGCAAAACACCCGATATCATAATCGGAATGGCAAAAGCAATTATTAATTTTAGTATACTGCCCTTGGTCATATCAACGGTGTGCTTTTTATTCATTACAAAAATCTCTCCTAAGCCCTTGTCTCGCCTTCATTATACTCCCTTGAAATTCAAAGTCAAGTTTATTTACGGATATTTTGCCCCTTTTTTTAGTTTATTGATAAATCATGTTTCTATATGGCGAAAACTTCTTTTTTATTATTCACGGTTTGACAAAAACTACCATCTGTCAGATGATAAAATACCGTTGAATCAGTATGAAAGGATGATTTACCAATGAGTATATCCACACCAAAACCTCTTATTAAACGAGGTGGCAAAGAACGCAGTTTTTTCAAAGGACAAGCCATTGAACAAGCAAAAAAATATGTATTCTCTTCAATAGCATTAAAATGCATATGTGCATTTTTGCTTTCGCGGACAAGGTTAATCGGCGGAGCTACTCCCCTTGGATTTGTCTTTTTCGTGGCAAATTTCGGTCTTAGCGGAACATATGCGTCTGCCATTTCTTCTATTGTTGGATTGCTTTTTTTGGAAAGAGCTCTCCTTACAACGGGAAAGTACATAATATCTATTATTCTTTATGCACTTGTCAGAGAACGTTTTTTGCCAAAAAAATATCAAAATGAGCGTGTCAATGCCGTATGTGCGTGTTTCTGTCTTCTTATTACAGGATATTTTCTTCTTTACACAGATGTTACTTTCGGGGGATATCCTCTCCTTTATGACAGTATGGTACTTGTCGTTGAAGCTGCTACTGTCTGGTTTTGCACAAGAGCTTTTTCCGTTGCGATAAGGCTTATATCCAGCCTTGGTTTCAGACGAACACTTGCAACGGAAGAAACTGTTTCTCTGGCACTTCTTACAGGTGGAATTCTTTGCGGTTTAGGCGACTTCAAAATTGCAGGCATTTTTTCCGTAACAGGAATTGCCTGCGTTTTGTGTGTTCTTCTTTTTGCTGTAAGATTCGGAAGTTTACACGGTTGCGGTGCAGGTATAATTATGGGCGTTGTAAGTTGTCTCAGTCGCGGACGGATTGATGCCGGAGCGGCATCTTATGCGCTGTGCGGACTTTGTTCGGGCTATTTTTCAAAAAACGGACGGTGGTCAGCATGTATATCATTTATTATGACAAATGCCGTTGTCACAATACTTTCAAACAGCTCTACCGAAGTTCTTATCAACCTTTTTGATACCATATTTGCGACTTTCATACTTTTCTGTATACCCCGGAAGGTTTTTAATTCATTGAGTCAATTTTCTTCATACCATCCACCTGCATTTGAAATTGCTGCCGGAAAACTTAAAACTGCTCATTCTACTATAAACAGTTGTGAAAAAAGCTTTCGCCGTATTTTTGAACTACGGAATAACGATGAATACAATACCATGATTCTTTACAGAAGAACAGCCAGAAATACCTGTGGCAGTTGCGGGCTCAGAAAATATTGTTGGGGACGGGATGCCAAAGCAACAAAAGAAGCAATGGACGTCCTGTGTGAAAATCTTCACAGCGGTAAGCCTGTTCTTCCGGAATATGCCCCTCCCCACTGTCTTCGTGGCGAACAGTTTGTTGCAGAGTTTTCAAAGATGTTTGAAATATATAAAAATGACTGTATGTGGACTGAAAAGCTTAATGAATTCCGCACTACAGCATACAGTATGTTTACCGGAATTGCAGGCATTTTTGACATTGCTGCAAAGGAACTTTTTGAAAATGTTGAATGCGACAATGTTGCTGCGGATAACCTTAAATCCATCCTGAAAAAAGAAGGTATCTTATGTCGTGAAATATTTGTCTCCGGCAAAGAGGATGAAATGCAAGTTAATATAAAGCTTGAAAGTTGCGGCGGTTTCGGCAGATGCGAAAACATGGTCTGCGGTATTCTTGAAAATGTATTCGGAAAACCGTTTGTTAAAACAGGACTTAGAAATTGTGAGGATTGCAGTTGCAATTATGTAATAAAACCGCAGTTTTCCGTTACTACTGCCGTAGCCTCCGCTGTCAAAGCAAAAAAGAAGGTCAGCGGTGATCATGCGCTTTATGCTCTTTTGGACAGGCATACATATGTGATGATACTTTGTGACGGAATGGGAAGTGGAGAAATTGCCCGTGAAGAAAGCCGCACCGCGGCAAATCTGCTGATGAAACTTCTGCTTCTTAAAACTGAGCCTCAAACGGCTATAGATATTATCAACTCAATGCTTTTGTGGACATTTTCGGGAAGCATTGCGGCTATTGATATATGTATAATCAACCTCGACGACGGTTCTTCAAAAATTTACAAATGCGGCGGTGCCGGAAGCTATACAAAAACACAAAACGAAGTGACAGCCATATCATCACCTACACTTCCGGCAGGGTCATTTGCAAAAGGAGATACAGAAATTTTTCCTGTAGATTCAAAAAAAGGAAGTATGGTTGTTATGGTTTCTGACGGAGTTATAGCTTCTGAAACAAGCAAGGTTTCGTGGATTAAAAAAATGATTGATGAATATGAGGGAACAGAGCCTGAAGACCTTGCTCAAATGATACTTGGAAAAGCAAAGGAAATTTCAAAATCTGAGCCAAACGACGATCTTACCGTTTTAGCAACATATATCAGCTAAAAAACTTTACACACGCTGTATAACCTTGCGCAGGTATGTCAATAATTTCCATAGATAGGAGATGATTACTGTGAATAATAATACGCGGAAAATTGTTGTACTCAATAAGCTGAACTCCCAAATGATAGAACAGGCTATTTTCATACTGCGCGACGAAGTACAAGCTAAAGAAAGCGATGCACTTAGCGAAGCGCAAAGAATTGTAGATTGCTATATAAAATCACTTACTTCCCATTCAAAAGGTGAGGATGAAAAAAAGAAGCCGAAACTTGGCTTCTTTGTAGGAATGGCGCTTTATACTTTTGTGACAGTTATAATGACGGCATATTTTATGGCAGTTTAATAACAAAAAAGCGATGCAACTTCATTGCATCGCTTTTTCATTTTCTACAATATAGTGAACAAGTTCGTAAGTTTGTTTACCGTTATGTGTCTTAGGTTTAAGAACGGCTTTACCACGTTCTACAAAGACATATCTGTCACTGGCTTCGCTATCGGTAAGCGAATATATTGTTTTATCTGTTATAATGTCTCCGCCTACAATTTCCGGATCATTATAGACATTAAACAACGCCTCGTAATTCCCGTCTTTTAATACCCTTACCTCGGTCACAATAGAAAAGTTTCCGTACGAATCACCTGACGCTGCCGGAACGAGAAATTTTCCATTTTTATACACCCATCTTTTACTGTTTTCCGGTGTTTTATGAGGAATGGACTCTCCAAAAAATCTGTTCAGAACGATATCCATATCTTCTGCCGTTATTCCCATATAGTAATCCTCAGCAACAACTTTCTCGGAACTGTTGATGGTGATATGAGTATATGCAAAATCTATTTTTGCTTCATCCCCTCTGTAAAAACCTGATACGGGGTTGTAGAATGCCTCGCTGAAATTACTGAGGAAAATATTCATTTCTCTTTTTTCCTCCGAACTCATTGTGTTAATAATGTTTTCTGTCTCTTCTGAGTTATCCTGCTGCTCTGTTTTTTCTTCGTCCCCATTTTCCGGAACTGTCTGCACGTTTTCTTCACCGTTATTTTTTGTGTCTGTGTTTTTTACATCTTCACTTTTTCCACAGGCTGTCAAAACTAAAAGCGATACTATCAATAATACTAAAAGTCTTTTTTTCATTTCTATTTCTCCTTGCAGTTTTACATATTTAACAGATATCTGTAAAGCATGACGATTGCTTCGCCACGGGTCAGGGTTGCATCCGGACGGATTTTTCCGTTATTTCCGCCAATTATACCAAATCCGCTGAGGATTGCACAGTAGCCGATTTTTCCCGGGGAAATCTTATTTCCGTCAGCATAAGTTACTTTATATATGTTTTCAAGTTTAGCTACTTTTTCAAGGTTTGCTATGCGAATCATATATACGAAAGACTCTTCACGGGTTATCGTAGATGTGGGATTTTTTTCTTCCTCTGTTATTATTTTATCCCTTATAAGAGATTCATAAAGTGCTTCACTTGAATATTCACTATAATATGTACCGTATACTCCCGACGCCAGAAGACGAAGGTACTCTTCCTGTGTAACCGCCTTTCCGGGGTCAAGTTTTCCGCCTTGGAAGCCTACCTGAATTTCGGAAAGTCGTATAGCTGCTTCCTCTGCCCAGTGACCGTCTATATCCGTATAATAAATATTTCCAGGGGTTTCCTTGTATTCGTTCTTGACTTCTCCGGTAAGTGCGTCTATTATTACTCCATTTTGCTCGAGGGTATAACACTCTTTATACTCTCCGCCTGTTTTCACATACATTTTTGTAATAGGAGAATACTTGAGGAGGTTTTCGTAGGCTGTTTCTTCTCCAACGGCTTTTGCAGGGTCTTCAAAAACTCCGTCCGTGAAGTTAAGAGAAAATTGTGTTACCACAGAATCTTTTGCATTAAAAGTAACGCGGATACCGTTGTTGAGATGCTTAATCTCATTTACTTTCCTCTGATAATAATTATTCACAAGGCTTCCTGTTTCTTTTTCAGTGCTCAATTCTGTACCGTTAAATTCCTTTTCCGCTACATTAAGCAGGAACTTTTCTATTTTATCCTGTGCAGAATTTTTCTGACTTTTCGACAAAGTTACATCGTTATCAGGATTGCTGCTGCAACTGTAGTTCAAAAGCTTTCCGTCCTTGGCATTTACAGAGAAAGAAACATAGCTGTACTGCCCTTTTTCGCTGTTGCCGTAATAGACATTATATATGTATTCCCCATCAGTATTTTTATAAAGAGAACTGTTTTCCATTCTGACACCGTTGGGAAATTTTATATATGGAAGAGATTTCACTTTGCTTTCAATCTGAGAAATACTCAGTAGTCCCTCAACCGCTGTAATTTCTGCAAGTTCCTGCTCGGTAAGGGCGTCTCCTTTTTCCGAAGCCCCACCACCTGATGCACTATCGTTGGCAGATTCTTCTCGGAAAATATCATTTACTATATCCTCTGTGACAATCTCCCCTGTTTCTGCCAGAATAAATCCTGCAAGATTATCCTTATGCTGATAAATAAGTACAGTATTTGTCCTTTGCTGACCGGTTTCTTTCCAATTGTAGTTATATTCGTCACTGTACACAAGTTCTAAGGGGAAAGCTTCTTTATACTTTTCCACATAGTTATCAATACTCTCTGTACTACCCAAAAAAGAAGTATTGTAATCAATATTTGCAGACATATTGCGTATATAGAGAGTATCATTTCCCGAAACACAAACGGTGATATTTACAAAATTATCTTTCACGGGAATGCCGTTTATGTATCTCTGATATGTAAAGGAATATCTTGAACTTCCGTTTGCTCTGTATGATTCAGAATCAAGCATCAGGGTTTTGTAAAATTCTGGAAACGCCTTTTTAATAAATGAATCTGCGTACCCGATTATCTCCGTTTTGGTTTTTCCCGAAAGCTTTTTTTCGGAAACTCTTTCAGCATAGTTGCTGTAGTTTGTTATATTACCCTCGCCGTCGGCTGTTACTGACAAGGATTTTTCATAATCAGGCGTATGCCAGTCAAAATTATAGAAAACTTTTCCGCCATAACTTGACACATTGCTCTCAAATTCGCTAAGCTCATCGGGAACTTCGATTTTTGTTTTAACGGTAACAAGTACACTTTGAAGGTTATTTGATGCACTTTCATCGGCAAATGCCGTAGGAACTGCAAGTATGGTAAATATAAGCAAAAACGCAATTATTTTTTTCATAATGTTACCTCCTTTATTTTATTATAACATATATTTTACTGTATTACTATACTTAATTTAAAATCAATTGCTCCGCCCTGTGTGTCGAGGTCGACTATTCTGTCAATCATATCTTTTTCCATAGAAGTTACTACTACCTCAACTCTGTTTGTATCTTCATTTACGAAAGAGGATACTATGAACGAAAACTCTTCACTTAATGCCAGCTCTTTAATTTTCTCGTGTAATGAATTCAGATAATCAAGCGAATAACTGTCTTTTTTCAATGCGGAACTACCTGAACTTCCTCCTCCACCGCCGGAAGTCCGGTCTGAAGTTTCTTCACGGGCAGTTTCCTCGTTAACGAAACTATCTTCAACCACCGAAGATTCCGGTTTTACTGCATCGGTGTTTGCTTCCTCTTTCTCCGTATCGGGCAACACATTGGAATCGGTGATTGTTTCTTCTTTCTCTGTATCGGGTAACACATTGTCATCATTATTTATTTCTGTATCAATTAAAATTTCAAAGTCATTATCCGTTCCTGTTTCTGCTCCGTCTTTTTCCTGTTCTTTTGCTACAGGCTCTTTTTTTATATCATTTTCATTTGCCACAGAAAAACTGACAACCGCAATCAATACAAAGCAAGCTGCAAAAGACAACCTCTTCAGAAAAATGGTTTTTCTCTTTTTGGGCTTAGCCCTATATGCTTCTTCTATTTTTGCATCATCTATATCTCCGATAATTTCAAAAAGGTCATTTTCTTTCATATTTCATACCCTCTTTCCGTTAAAAATTCTTTTAATTCTCCTCTTAAACGGCTCAATATAACAGATATGTTTGTTTCTGTTTTTCCGAATTTTTTTGCAATATCCGATACGGAAAAAGCATACCAATATCTGCACACAAAAATGCTCCGTTTTTCTTTGGAAAGAGTATTTAAAAAACTGTTTATTGCTAAGCTGAGTTCTTTTCTGTAGAGATTCTGTTCAGGAGTTTCTTTCCCTGAAACACATTCTTTAAGTTCACTTAAAACAAGTGCCGTTTCTCCTTTTCCGCGCTTTTCCGTCTGAGATCGTCTGTATCGGTCAAAGCACAGGTTTCTTATAATTTTCCCAAGATATGTACCTAAATTTTCAGGTTTTTTAGGCGGTATGGAATTCCATGTATTGTGGAGAGTATCGTTAAAACATTCTTCCGAATCTTCCGAATTACCCAGTATGTTTTTTGCTATACAGATACAGTAGCTTTTATATTTCTGTGCAGTTTTCTCTATTGCTACCGGATTTCTGTCAAAGTAAAGCTGCACTATTTCTCTGTCGTTCATCAAAATACCCCCTCGCCTATATACACGATAAAAGCAGGAAATTCTTACAAAATCTGAAAAAAAAATAAAAGCTGATTTCTCAGCCTTTATTTTATACGCGATTATTCATTTTTTCAAGTGCTTCTTTTTTGAATTCTGCAAAGCGGTTTTCCTCAATGGCAGTTCTGATTTTTGCCATAAGGTCGTTATAGAAATGAAGATTGTGAAGCACGCAAAGGCGCATACCGAGCATTTCCTTCGCCTTTATAAGGTGGCGGATATAACTTCGTGTATAGTTCTTACAAGCGGGACATTGGCAACCCTCCTGAAGCGGTCTGTCGTCCTTTTCAAACTTCTTGTTGTTAAGGTTAAGAACGCCTATATCGGTAAAGAGATTTGCGTGTCTTGCATTTCGACTTGTAATAACACAGTCAAAGAAGTCAACTCCGCGTTCAACAGCTTCCAATATATTCTGAGGTGTACCCACACCCATAAGGTAACGGGGCTTATTCTTTGGCATATAAGGCTCGACCGCATCGATAATACGGTACATTTCCTCGGCACTCTCGCCTACTGCAAGACCTCCGATAGCGTAACCGTCGAGGTCAAGTGTTGCAATCTGTTTCATATGCTCAATTCTTAAATCCTCGTAAGTTCCGCCCTGATTGATACCGAAGAGCATCTGATGCTTATTGATAGTTTCGGGAAGTGCATTAAGACGCGCCATTTCCTTTTTGCATCTTTCAAGCCAGCGGTAGGTACGGGCACAGGAATTTTTTACATAGTCGTAGGGTGCAGGGTTTTCTATGCATTCGTCAAATGCCATTGCAATGGTAGAGGCGAGATTTGACTGTATCTGCATACTTTCCTCGGGTCCCATAAATATGCGCTTTCCGTCAACGTGGGACTGGAAATTAACGCCCTCTTCCGTAATTTTGCGGAGAGACGCAAGTGAAAACACCTGAAATCCGCCGCTATCGGTAAGAATCGGTCTGTCCCAATTCATGAATTTATGAAGCCCACCCATATCACGAATAAGGTCATCGCCGGGGCGCACATGCAGGTGATAGGTATTGGAAAGCTCCACCTGACAGCCAACATCTTTTAAATCAAGAGATGATACTGCACCCTTGATTGCTGCTGATGTTCCCACATTCATGAATACGGGGGTCTGTATTGTACCGTGCACGGTCTCGAATGTACCACGCCTTGCACGACCTTCTTGATTTAGTAGTTTAAACATAATTTCTCCTTAGTTTTCTCACACATCCATTATAACGGGTAATATCATTGGCTTTCTGTGAGTTCCTTCATATATATAGCTACTGAGTGCATTTTTTACATTATTCTTTATGGTGTTCCAATCACGATGATTGGATATAAGTGTATCCTGAAGAGCAATTGTTGCAATTCTCTTCATTTCTTCCATAAGTCCCTCGTTATCACGCATATAGATAAAGCCCCTTGTGATAACCTCCGGATCTGCCGACATTTTATGAGTTTTGCCGTTTATCGCCATAACCACCATTATAATGCCGTCCTCTGCAAGGTGTTTTCTGTCACGGAGAACAATGTTTCCTACATCACCTACGCCATATCCGTCAACAAGCAGTTCGCCTGCCTGAACATTGCCCGTAACCTTTGCGCTGTCAGATGTGAATTCAAGTACACTACCGTTTTCAAGCTTGAAAATATTCTTTTTCGGAATACCCATTTCCTCCGCAAGCATAGCGTGACGGCGAAGATGGCGGCTTTCACCATGAACAGGAACAAAATATTTGGGTTTTACAAGGCCCATAATAATCTTAAGTTCTTCCCTGCAAGCGTGCCCCGATACGTGTACTTCGGTAAGTGCAGAGTGTACAACCTCTGCGCCCTTGCGATAGAGCTCGTTAATAACATTGGACACGGTTTTCTCATTTCCCGGAATGGGAGATGCAGAAATAATTACAAGATCCCCTTTTCCGATTTCCACTTTCTTATGGTCGGAAAATGCCATACGAGTAAGAGCACTCATCGGCTCACCCTGACTGCCCGTTGTGATTATTACAAGCTGATGATCCTGATATTTCTTTACATCCTCAATGGGAATCATAGTTCCCTCGGGAATTTTAAGATAACCGAGAGTTGATGCAACATCAATAATATTTACCATACTTCTGCCCGAAACGGCAACTTTTCTGCGATTGCGCACAGCTGCATTTATAACCTGCTGAACACGGTCAACATTTGATGCAAAGGTCGCAACGAATATTCTTGAACGCGTACCCTTGAAAAGAGTTTCAAAAGTTTCGCCGACAGTTCTTTCACTCATTGTATAGCCCGGACGTTCAACATTTGTCGAGTCACTCATAAGTGCAAGAACACCCTGTTTTCCAAGTTCGCCAAATCGCGCAAGGTCAATCATATTACCCTCAATTGGTGTACAGTCAATTTTAAAATCACCTGTATGAACAACAGTACCCACGGGTGTTTTGATTGCCATGCCCACAGCATCGCTTATACTGTGATTAACCCTGATAAATTCAACAGCTATATTTTTGCCGATTTTGACAGTATCGCCTGCCTTCACACGGTTAAGCTTAGCTACACTCAATATACCGTGCTCCTTGAGTTTCTGCTCAATAAGACCGCAAGCAAGACGCGTTCCGTATACGGGAACATTCACACTACGGAGCAGATATGCGATACTTCCTATATGATCCTCATGACCGTGGGTAATTACCACACCTTTAACCTTGTCCTTGTTATTGACAAGATAGGTCATATCGGGAATTACGCAGTCTACGCCAAACATTCCGTCCTCAGGGAATGCCATACCGCAATCGACAACAAGGATTTCACCGCCTATTTCAAATGCAGTAATATTCTTGCCGATTTCATTCAATCCGCCAAGAGGAATCATCTTCAATTTTAATTTTTTTGCCATTATTTTCTCCTTTTCATATCTACGGTTTACAAAGAGATATGTCCTGAACATCTCCT
>SVJW01000065.1 GCA_015068735.1 Oscillospiraceae bacterium | reverse complement strand
AGAAAACACTTTCATTCCAAACAATAGCGGTATGCACAAATATGTTATCAAAAACAAGGACAATGACTACTATAAGTCGCAGATTAACAAATTGATTTTCTGATTCTGAAATAGGGAAAAGGAGGTGTAACCGTGCAATATGAAGAAAATATAAACACAGCCAAAACTCTTGCGGAGAAAGTCGCAGAAAAAGGCGGCAGAGCCTACTATGTAGGCGGCTTTGTCCGTGACAGACTGCAAGGCATAGAAAATAAGGACATAGACATAGAAGTGCATGGTATAACCCCCGATGTTCTTGAAAAAATACTTTCGTCAATTGGCGGATACATTTCGGCAGGAAAGAGTTTCGGGGTGTACAAACTGGCGCACCATAGCATTGATATTGCACTTCCCAGGAAAGAAACCATGATTGGGAAAGGACATCGCGATTTTAAAGTTGATGTTGATCCCTTCATAGGTACAGAGAAAGCTGCAATGCGCCGTGACTTTACGGTAAATGCGCTTATGCAGGATGTCCTGACAGGGGAGATAATTGACCACTTTGGCGGACAGAAGGATTTAAAGCAGGGTATACTCCGCCATATAAACGATAATTCATTTGGAGAGGATTCCCTCCGCGTGCTTCGCGGTGCACAGTTTGCCGCAAGGTTTGATTTTACTATAGCTCCTGAAACGGTGGAGCTTTGTAAAAAGATTGATTTAAAAAACCTTTCTTCGGAGCGTGTCCTTGATGAACTGAAAAAAGCTCTGCTTAAAGCGGAAAATCCGTCAATATTCTTTGAAAAACTTCGTGAAATGGAGCAGCTTTCTTTTTGGTTTCCTGAGGTTGAAAAGCTTATCGGAATTCCGCAACACTCGGTTCACCATAAAGAGGGGGACGTATGGACTCATACAATGATGGTGCTGGATGAAGCGGCAAGGGTGAGAAATAAAGCGGAAGAACCTTTCTTTTTCATGCTTTCGGCATTGGTGCACGACTTTGGAAAAATCACCTCTACCGAGTTTGTAAAAGATGATTATCACGCTTATTCACATGAGAGAGAGGGGCTTCCTATTGTAAAGGAATTTCTTCATAGAATTACAAACGAAAATGCGCTTTTTTCATATGTGCTGAATATGACAGAACTTCATATGAAACCGCATACATTGGTTGCAGATAATTCTTCAATAAAAGCAACAAACAAAATGTTTGACAGCGCAAAATCACCGGGTGACCTGATTCTTCTTGCACTTTGTGACGGGCTTGGAAAAATTCCGCAAAAGCCCTCAAAGGAAGCAGAGGAGTTTTTAAGAGAACGACTGGGGATTTTTATGGAATATATGTCACGCCCTTTCGTTACAGGTCAGGATTTGATAAATGCAGGGATAAAACCGGGGGAAGAATTCACGGAAATTCTTCGATTTGCTCACAAACTGCGACTTTCGGGAGAAAGCAAAGAAAATATACTGAAACAAATATTAAAAAAACGTTAACTGTATTGCAGTTAACGTTTTTTTGTGGTATAGTATATATGTGAAAATTTGTGTTCAGAGGTAAAAAATTTATGCTAAAGAAATTATTTGCTCCCACGGATATGACTAAGGGAACTCCGTGGAAGAGTATTGCAATGTTTACTTTTCCCATGCTTATCGGCAATGTTGCTCAACAACTTTACAGTACCGTTGACAGTATTGTAGTAGGTCAGTACGAAGGTAAGAATGCTCTTGCTGCAGTAGGAAGCTCACTTCCCATTCTTAATATGTTGTTGGTGCTTTTTATCGGTATTTCAGTAGGTGCCAGTATTATGGTTGCCCAGTATTTCGGGGCAAAGGACAGGAAGAAACTTTCCCATTCAATAGGGAACTGTATTACGGCTACTGCAATTTCGTGTATAGTGTTGGTGCTTGTTGCGACGCCGTTTATACGGCCGATACTTGAACTTCTTAATACTCCAAAAGAAATTATTGATGACTGTGCAAGTTACCTTACAATTTCTCTTGTAGGTATTGCGGGTATGGCTTTTTATAATATTCTCAGCGGTATTATAAGAGGTATGGGTGATTCGTTTTCGGCACTTTTGTATCTATTGGTTGCAACCGTAATTAACACGGTTTTGGATGTGTGGTTCGTTGCAGGGCTTGGCTTGGGAGTTTCAGGCGTAGCACTTGCGACAGTAATCGCTCAGGTGATATCTTCGATACTGTGCCTTTTGAAAATTGCAAGAATGAAGCAATACATTGACTTCGGAAAAGAGTATCTTAAACCCAAGGCCTTTTATATCCGTACTCTTGTAAAACTCGGACTACCTTCCGGTATTACTCAGGCGATAATGTCTTCTGCAATGATAGTTGTGCAGGCGCTTACAAATCAGTTTTCCACAGATTTTATAGCAGCCAATGTTATCATAATGCGTGTGGATGGTTTTGCTATGATGCCGAATATTTCTTTTGGTGCGGCAATGAGTACCTACGCAGGACAGAATGTTGGTGCAGGACAGTATGACCGTGTTACAAAGGGCGCAAAACAGGGAACTATAATGGCAGTTATTTGTTCAACGGTGATAACAGCAATCATTCTTATCTTTGGTAAGGGGCTTATGGGACTTTTTACAGAGGAAAAGCCTCTCGTTCAGATGAGTTACAACCTTATGCTGATTCTTGCCGCAGGTTATATCGCTATGGCTGTCACCCAGAGCCTTTCAGGCGTTATGCGCGGTGCAGGTGATACAATGACCCCTATGTGGATTTCACTCATCACAACCGTTGGTATTCGTGTGCCGCTTGCTTACGGAATTTCATATCTCACAAGAACTCCCGAGCTTCCTCACGGTATTAAGGAGTGTATTCAAATTTCGCTTGTTTCCTGTTGGGTTTTAGGCGCAATAATTACCGCCATATTTTACGCAAGAGGAAAATGGAAAGATAAATCGCTTACGGGCAGACAACAATAACATTAAATGCTTTCGCTATCTAATTACAGCGAAAGCATTTTTTTGTCTGAAAATGTTTACATTTTGTTCATTATGTGGTACTATAGGAAAAAGGAGTGATTTAGATGTTTTGTCCAAATTGTGGTAATGAAATAAAAAACGGGGAAACGGCTTGTTCAAACTGCGGTAACATAGTAGCTGCAGCACCACAGGCGACTTCTCGTTTAAAATCGACTTTTGGTGGTGGAAAAAGAACTACCGGTATAGGAATGACCCCTTTCCGTGAAACTGAATTGTCACCTCCGGGAACATATAATCCGGTTTCTGAGACTCCGGCACCCACTCCCACATATAGTGATTTGCGTGGACCGGAGATAACCCCTTCTTCAGCATATGCCCCCACTTCTATGGATATGGGAAGCACTGCAGGTGGCGGATACTCTCCAGTAGAACCTACACGAGATTCGGAAGCTACAGGATATGCAGAAAAACCGGAGCCTACACCTACCTCAACTACTTATGACTATAGCGAGCCTCGCGAATATATTCCGGCACCGACAACAACGGACAATACTAAAATGATAAAAATTCTTGTTGCTGTTGCCCTTTTGGTATCTGTATGGTTGCTTCCCTTAATCAGCGTTCAGCAATATAATACGAAAATAGAAACAAGTGGTATAAAATATATGGGAGAGTTCTTTAAAACTATTGAATCGTTGCCTGATATATTAGAGAATTTTGACGTGCTGATTGACTATTATGGGGCTGTAGCTGTAGCCAGTCTGTTAGAACCGTTTGTATTTTTGCTTTACGCGTTCTCTTCAATAGGTGTTTTTTTTGGTGCCTTATCGGGCAAGAAATCAGGAGGAAAAGCTGCTACAGTTTTAGGAATTATAGGTGCAGTTTTATGGCTTGTAGCAAGGATTATTATGGTTAATGAAGCTTTCGACAATATGTCTGTTACAGATTTTGTGGGTTACGGATTCTGGGTTTCTTGCGGCCTTTACATAACAAGTGCAGTTCTTGCATCGAAAGAATAAACACAGTATAACTAAGGAGTGATTTAAATGTTTTGTCCAAATTGTGGTAAGGCAGTTCAGGATGGAGTAGCTTTCTGTCCGGAATGCGGTGGGAAAATCGAAATGCTTGCAGGCGGTAGCCAAGAGCAAAAAAACGAAACCTCTTCGCAAACCCCGGTTGCGCCCCCTTCTTTGGAATCTGTTGCAGAACCTTCAAAAACTAAACTTAAGTTGATTGAACTTGCAAATAAAAAGGAGCTCAGAACCAATATTGCATTAGCTTTGTTGCTTTGTTCCTTGTTTGCACCGATTTTCTCTATATTGGGAATAGTAGATTTGAGTGCATGGAGAATAATAAATATTAGTGTGTTTAATAACGTTGATATACCCGGTGCCGGAGGCGCGTCATTATCACAGGCAATGGCGATGGCCGAAGCACAAATACCTGCGAGCTTCGACTTCGGAATAACATTACTTGGTATAGGCTTCTATGTTTTTGCACTTTCTTCCATAGGCGTTTTCATAGGAAATATCCGTGCAAATAAAAAGTTGGAGGAAAGATTTGCCCTTGCAGGAATTATCAGCGGTGCGCTTTTGTTTATTGCTATACTTATAATCAGTGGCGAGATAGAGTCACTGCTGAAAGCTAATATGAGTGGGTATGACGAATATTCCGGTATGATGGCATATAGCGAGGAAAGTATGGCAATTAATATGGTAATGGAATATCTTTCGCCGTTTAAATTGTTTTCTGTCGGATACTGGGGTTCAATGCTTCTCTATGTAACAAGTTTTGTATTTAATAAGAAAAGAACAGATGCTTAAAAAAGGAATTTACAGACATTACAAAGGAAATCTTTACGAACTTGTAGATATCGTCAATCATTCGGAAACTTTGGAGAAAATGGTTCTTTACCGTGCTCTTTACGGAGAGAAGGAACTTTGGGTACGTCCTATTTCAATGTGGGACGAAAAGGTAGAGGTTGACGGAAAAGAAGTTTCAAGATTTGAATTTGTTGAATAATGAAAAACGGTTGAACAAATTTTGTTCAACCGTTTTTTTATAGCAATGCTACGAATATTCCTGCAAGAACTATTCCCGTACACATAAGTTTGTATAAAATGTTTTTCTCTTTATATATAAGCCAGCCTGTAAGAACTGTTATCACTACCGAGGATTGCTTTATTACAGTCATCAAGGTGACTTGACTTAACGGGCTTGCATTGGCTTCAAAAAGCAGTTTATCTCCCACAACTAACGAAAGGGAAAGAAGCGGTATCCAGTAGTTTGTTTTAAGCGTTTTTATGCTGACCTTTTCGTGTGTAATAATGAGTACCGCACCGTAAATAACTGTCATAAAAAACATAAACCAGAATTGAAGCTGGGAAGACTCCATATGTTGCATCAGAACCTTGTCCATTGTTCCTGAAACGGCGTTGAAGAAACAGTTTAAAAGGGCGGCAATAAGTACAGGCAATGTCATGCCCTTGCTATTGGCATTCTTTTTAAGATTTACCAGCAAAAGACCAATGATAACCAAGGTAACGCCGATTGCTTTTTTGAGGGTAAAGGCTTCGCCTAATATAAATACCCCAAGCCCTGTTGAAAATACCATTCGCGACAAGTCCATAATGCCGTACAGACTTACAGACATATTACGGAGTGCCTTGAATGAGAATATCCACGCGACACACACTACAAACGCCTTTAAAAATGCGTAAAATATGTATATGGGTGCAAGTGAGAACGCTTCTTTTGAAAAGGGAAGGACAAGAATCAACCCCACAAGGGTATAGAAGAATAAAATCTCGTTAGAGCTGCTCTTTTTAAGGGCAGCTTTTTTCATACCCTCTCTGCCGCCTTTTAAAAGTGCATATATAACTATAAAAAGTATCCATAAATTATCCATTGTATCAACTCCACAATGAGCGATTATACAACAGATTTACTGAAAAATCAAGGGGAAAAGTATTGAATAACCTACCTATATATGCTAAAATTATTTTATATATTAAAATGGGGTGTTATTATGAGTAGAATTGAAGATGTGGACAAGAATTTAAAGGTAGAAACCAAGATTGAAAAAGAGGGGTTGAAATTTTACAACGCTCTTTCTGAGCCTTTTAAAATATATGGTGTATATATGGAAGACGGAAAATTCCGCAGACTTCCCGAATCTGTTGCAAAAAATACAAGCCCCGGCGTATTAAGTCTGCACGCGAGAACTGCAGGTGGCAGAATCCGCTTCAGAACAGACAGCCCCTATGTTGCCATAAATGTGAAAATGGGTGAAATATACAGAAGTTCCCATTTCACACTTGCAGGAAGTTCCGGCTTTGATATGTACAGAAACGACGGTGATGGTGAAGATTATGTAAAAACCTTTATGCCCCCCTACGGTATGGAGGTCGGTTACGAATCGCTGATATCCTTAGACGACGATAAAATGCGTGACATTACGATAAATTTTCCTCTTTACAGCGAGGTTAAGGAACTTTATATAGGTCTTGACGAAAACGCAAGGATTGAAGCACCCACCCCGTATGTTGATAAGAAACCGATTGTATATTACGGTTCTTCCATAACTCAAGGAGGATGTGCATCCCGTCCCGGTAACAGTTATCAGCAGATTATTTCTCGCAGATTTAACTGTGACTATGTGAACTTAGGCTTTTCGGGCAGTGCAAGGGCTGAAGATGCGATTATTGAATACGTCAAGAGCCTTGATATGTCCATTTTTGTATATGACTATGATTGGAATGCGCCAAATGCCCAGCATCTCAGAAATACTCACGAAAAGATGTTTATGGCAATCCGTGAAGCACATCCAGAGACACCCATAATTATAATGCCTGCACCCAAGTGGACCCTTCCAAATTTTATGGTTGAACGCCGTGAAGTTATCCTTAAAACATACGAAAATGCAATTGCGCGCGGTGATAAAAATGTTTATTACATCGACGGTAAAGAGCTTATGGCTCTCTGCAAGGACGATGGTACGGTGGACGGAGTTCATCCTACCGATTTCGGTTTCCACTCTATGGCAAAGGCAGTAGGAGATATTATAGAAAAGATTTGGAGATAAATTATGAAAGTTGTAATAGCCATTGATTCATTTAAAGGAAGCCTGTCTTCAATTCAGGCAGGCAATGCGATAAAAGACGGTGTAAAAACTGTATTCCCTGAAGCGGAAGTGTACATATCTCCCATTGCTGACGGTGGAGAGGGTACGATGGAAGCAATCGTTGGTGCAACAGGTGGTGAGATTGTACGCATCCCGGTGCACAATCCTCTTGCAGAGGAGATTATCGCAAGCTACGGAATAATTCCCGAAAGCAAAACCGCAGTAATCGAGATGGCTTCTGCGGCAGGACTTCCTTTGATTCCTGCAGAGCAGAGGAATCCCCTCTATACAACAACCTACGGCGTTGGGGAGATGATAGGCGATGCTATCGAAAAAGGGTGTCGTAATTTTATTATCGGTCTTGGCGGAAGTGCAACCAATGACGGTGGTGTCGGTATGCTTCAGGCGCTTGGTTTCGAGTTCCTTGACAACAAGGGTGACTCGATTGTATTCGGTGCAGAAGGGCTTTCCGATTTAGCAGAAATTCGTATTGAAAATGCGATGCCCGAGCTTTCCGAATGCACATTCCATATCGCTTGCGATGTGGAAAATCCCCTTTGCGGTGAAAAGGGCGCAAGTGCCGTATACGGACCGCAAAAGGGTGCGGATAATGACGATGTTGAAAAAATGGATAAATGGCTTAATACATATGCAAAACTGACAAAAGAGGTAATCCCCGAGTCAAAACCCGATTTCCCCGGCTCCGGTGCGGCAGGCGGAATGGGATTTGCATTCCTTTCGTATCTTAATTCCGAGCTTAAAAGCGGAATCGAGCTTGTAATAGGGCAGACTAACCTTGAGGAACATATCAAAACCGCCGATGTTGTGGTAACGGGCGAGGGCAGACTTGACGGTCAGTCCGCTATGGGTAAAGCACCCGTCGGAGTTGCAAAAATTGCCAAGAAATACGGCAAAAAGGTTGTTGCCTTTGCAGGTTGTGTTACAGACGAAGCAGCAGAGTGCAATAAACACGGAATAGACGCATTTTTCCCCATACTCCGTACTCCTTGCACCGTTGAACGTGCAATGGAATGCGACTATGCCTACGAAAATCTTAAGAAAACTTCCGAGCAGGTTTTCAGACTTTTAAAATAAATAGGTGATTGATATGAAAAAACTTACAAAAACATTTCTTTTTACTTTATTATGTATACTTGCCGTATCGGTAACTGCATCAGCACAGGACGCTGCAAAGGTTATGGTAAACGGCGAATATATAAAAATGGATCAGGCTCCAATCTTTAAGGATGACAGAATTTTAATTCCCGTCCGTGCCGTTGGTGAAGCACTTAAGTGTAAGGTGGACTGGAATCACGATACACAGACCGCAACACTGAATAATGGTGCGACTGAGCTAAATATCACAATCGGTGCAACCGAAATGAAAAAGATAAATGTTTCGAGAAATCCTATTGATATTCCCATTGAACTGGAAGTTCCTGCATTTATTGAAAACGGCAGAACAATGCTTCCCATCCGTGCCGTTTCAGAGGCACTTTTCCTTGATGTTGACTGGAACGAGGAAGAACGAACAGTAGTAATTAACAGCAAATACGACTTTATCGGCATTGAAACGGCAGGTTATATCCGAGTTGATAAAGAAGGCAAAATGGGATTTATGGACCTTGACGGAAATATCGTAATTCCCATTGAATATGAAAACGACGGTGCCTACGGCTATGTGCAGGGCAACGGTACATACGCCATTGTCAAAAAAGGCGGAAAATACGGCGCCGTGGATATGAATAACAAAACTCTTGTAAATTTCAGCTATACCATTGAAAATATAGAAAACCTTAAAACAAAAGCAGAAACCTCACTTAAAAGGAAAGGTATCAAAATCCCCGAAACAGATGCATACGGCAGAGACTGGAGATAGTAAAGCGTTGCGAAGCAATGCAATGAATTTCCTGATGGCATGATTTGAAATCTTCGATTTCATGAACCTTAAGGCTCATGAATTGCACCTTCGGTGCGTTTAAATGCAAGTACCTGCATTGATATATAAATTGTGGCTATTCCGGTTATTATAAATATATATCTGGAAGTATTTATAAGGAGATTCGGTATGTTTGATTTAATTATAATAGGTGGCGGTGTGGCAGGAATGTCTGCTGGAATATATGCAGCAAGAAGCGGATTGAAAGCTTTAATCATAGAAAAAATGGGGCTTGCCGGACAACTGTCGGAAATAAATAACATTGAAAACTACCCGGGTGTCGTGAGAACAGACGGATTTACCCTTGCAAGCGAAATGGAAAAGCAGATTAAAGAGCTGGGCGTAGAGGTACAGTACGGAGAGGTTACGTCAATTAAGATTGAAAATAGTATAAAAACCGTCTGCACAAAGAATAATGAATTTCAGGCAAAAGCAGTCATAATCGCAAACGGATTGGAACGCAGAAAACTTAATTGCAAAGGTGAAAAGGAATTTTTCGGAAAAGGCGTTTTTTACTGCGGAATTTGTGATGGCTTCTTTTACAGAAATAAAACCGTTACAGTAGTTGGGGGAGGAAGCTCCGCCCTTACAGAGGCGTTATATCTTAAAGACATCTGCGAAAAAGTGAATATTATCCACAGAAGAAATGAGTTCCGCGGAGAAAAAATATTAGTTGATAAGATAAATGAATCGCAAAATATTACTGTTTATTATTCTTCGGTGGTTAAGGAAATTACAGGCGATAATATTGTCAAAGAAATTATTATAGAAAGAGATGGCAGTGAGGAAACCTTGAAAACGGACGGAGTTCTTGTTTCAATCGGGTATATACCGCAAAATGAAATTTTCAGGGATATAATTTCCCTTGATGAGAACGGGTACATTATTGTCGACAGTAATTTTGAAACTACATCAAAAGGGATTTTTGCAGTAGGCGATACCATAAAAAAAGATGTCAGGCAGATTGTAACAGCAGCATCAGACGGCTCCGTTGCAGCGGTAAAGGCTGCGGAATATATACAGACGTTATGATGCTACGTTTTGTCATAAAATTAGCATAACAAAAGGAGGTGTAAAAAACTTGAGTTTTTTACACCTCTTTTGCATTGGAAATAGAAAAAATGTTTCAGAACGGACAAACGGAACTGCAAATGTAATTTCGCATTAAAAATGCATATCTGCGCTCAAACGGAGCATAATAGCTTCGAAAGGAGCGATAGATATGTCAGAACAGAAAAACAAGAACCAGGAAAAGAACCAGAACAAAGATCAGAACAAGAATAATAACAATAATCAGAATCAGAACGAAAAGAAGAATTCCGAAAACAACAATATCCGTTTTAACTAATCAAAAAACTCCTGTAGTTTCAAACTACAGGAGTTTTTATTGTTTACGAATTTTATTCGAAATGCTCCTTTTTGATTGACTTAGTGAACTGATTGTGGTAAAAATAAGGTAACAACAAATCAAGGAGGAGAAAAAATGGATACATTGAAGTTTGATTTATCGAAAAAACTTGGTGCTTTCAAGATGATGAATGCCACAAACGGCGGACCTCAATGCAGAAGACACAGCACAAGCCAGTACAGAAGTAATTTTGAGGCATATAAGGCAGCTCGTATGCCGTATTCAAGAAATCACGATTCAGGTGTCGTTGGTATTTACGGTGGCCCCTACAGCCACGATATTTCCAACATTTTTCCTAATTTTGATGCAGATGAAAACGATCCTGCTTCTTACGATTTTGCTTGTACAGATGAATCCATATTTGTATGCCTTGACGCAGGAACAAAGACATTCTTCCGTCTTGGACAGACTATTGAACATCAGATAAAAAAACATAACGTTTATCCTCCCAAGGATTATCACAAGTGGGCAGTTATTGCCGAGCATATAATCCGTCACTATACCGAGGGATGGGCTGACGGTTTCGAGCTTGATATGCCTTACTGGGAAATCTGGAATGAACCCGACCTCGGTGAAAGTGAGCCTATCGACCAGCACAAGACGTGGTGCGGAACAAGAGAACAGTTCTTTGACTTTTATGAGGTTGCAGCAAAGCATCTTAAAAAATGCTTCCCTCACCTTAAAATAGGCGGTCCCGGACTTGCTCATCAGGTTACATGGGCAGATAATTTCCTTTGCGAAATGCAGAAAAGAGAAGTTCCGATTGACTTTTTCTCCTGGCACATATATTACAACACCCCCGACATTTTCGTTGAGAGAGCAGATAAAATCCGCGAACTTCTTGATAAATACGGTTACGAAAATGCTGAGAGCATTCTTGACGAATGGAACTACATCCGTGGCTGGAGAGAGGATTTTGTATATTCTCTTGAAGTAATTCACGGTATGAAGGGTGCAGCATTTGCAATGGCATGTATGATTGAAGGACAGAAATCCTCTATGGATATGATGATGTACTACGATACAAGACCCTCTGCATTCAACGGTGCGTTTGATTTCTACTCACTTCGTCCACTTAAAGGTTACTATCCTCTTTACTGGTACGGTATGTTCTACGATATGAAAAATGAGGTAAGAACTGAGGATTCGATTGAGAATATCTACACTCTTTGCGGCGTTGACGAAAAAGGCAAGGTACTTT
>SVJW01000064.1 GCA_015068735.1 Oscillospiraceae bacterium | reverse complement strand
CTTTTGAGCCCTTACGCTATTTAATTTTCAAGGTTCAATCGCTGCTCTTTTTTCGAGCGAGCTTGTTTATTATACATCGCTATCGCCTCTTTGTCAACACTTTTTTTAAACTTTTTTTGAGTTTTTTTACAAGTGTTTTCAAATCGCGACAACGTTAGATAATTTACCACAAAAAAGCCCCTTTGTCAACAGCTATTTTCAAAATTTTCAAAAAAATTTGCGGTAGCATTGGCTACCGCTCAAATCACTCTTTTATACCCATAAAAAACAGGTATCCCAGCGCCGCTAAAAGTATATAATCATCGCATCCCTCAAATACTAAAACGGCAATAAGTCCCAAGAGAATGTAGTCGTCTTTTTCAAAACGTGAAAGAATATCTGACAGGTTCAATCCGTTTCTTTGCGGAGGAAAGTTTGCTGTGGCAGGAACTCTTATCTTATTTGTATTGTGTCCGCCCGATGCAGGCATCTGCGTTACTCGCATACACTCCTCCCCCTTAAAACAGTTTCAGGTCTTTACCCAGCTTCCCAATGGAGGCAAATTTAAGAATTGTCAGGGCACTATCCATATACGGCGCACGCTTTTCGCTGAGAAACGGTTTGATAGCCATAAGAAGCCGTGTGCGGTCATCGTTTATCCCGCCACTTAATTTTGAAAGCAGTCCCGGGGTGATGTCGGGAATTGAAGATGTTTCTTCCTTTTCTTCTGTTTCTTCCTTGCTATTTAATGAAGAAACTACGCTCTGTACCTTGCTCATAATGTCGGGGTCGGCAAGTGCTTTTGAAATTTCCTGTTCAAGGTCCATATTATCACCCTTTCAACAAATCCGCGATTGTTTTTGCAATATCGGGGTTCTTTCCCAGTTCTTTCGTTATTGCATCGCGTTGTGCATCGGGGATTGCCTCTCCGTTTTTAATTTTCTCAGCAAGTGCTTTGCCTTCGTCGGTTTTCATGTACGCTTTTGCTTCCTTTATTGCTTTGCTCAGTTCTTTTTTGTCAATACTTTTAAGTTTTTCAATAATATCTCTCATAACCTTCACCCTTTCTGTTTTCATTATATGCAGTCTTGACAGAAAGTGTTCTTTCCTATAATATATACATGGAGTTGATTTTATGAGAGCAATTGTGCTTTCCGACAGTCATAATAATACCGCTTCCTGTGAAAGGGCAATTGCCTCTGTCGGCGAAAAAAACATAGATATGATAATTCATCTGGGCGATATTGCCCGCGATGTGGAATATCTGGAGATGCTGTATTACCCCATACCTGTTGTGTCAGTGTTGGGTAACAACGATTTTCTCCGTCGCGGCGATTACGAAAGGGTAATAGATTTTGACAATCATAAGATTTTTATATGCCACGGTCATACACAGAGTGTAAATTACGGGTTGGAAAAGCTCGAAACCACAGCACGGCAGAAAGGGTGCGTGGCAGCGTTTCACGGACACACCCACCAAAGTAAGCTCGAGAAGAAAGAGGACGGATTTTTTATTCTTAACCCCGGCAGTACATCGCGTCCGCGTGGCACAAAGCCATCCTATGCCGTATTGGAATCGGAGAACGGAAAACTTTCGGCAGTCATTGTTGATTGGGTATTATAAAGGAGCATTATTATGGAAGAAAAACAAGAAATATACCGCGGAAAAGCCATTGCCGTAAAAGATGAAAAACAGACGTTTAAGGCACTTTTAAAAGTGCTTCTCTTTTGTTTTGTGATTTTTGCAGTTTCTCCATATCTGCCCTTTTCATGGGCATTTTGCCTTGGAGCAATTATTTTGAGCGCCATATATATAAATAAAATTATGCATCAGGGCACATTTATTGCAACATATGTGCTATACGATGATGAGCTTGTAGTATTAACCCGATACGGTTTTATAGAAAAAGAAACTGCACGATACGATTTGTCAAAAGCGGTTATCACCGAAAAGACCATATCGCAGGATGGAATTACAAAACCGTTTTACCCTGATGAAGAATTGAAGAAACTTGTTCTGAAATAAGGAAACCTCTCATAATTTAGGTTATGAGAGGTGTTTTTTATGGAGTTTCTTCTAATTATAATTGCTCTCGTTCTCGGAGCAGTTTTCTCCTTTAATGCAAAAAGCACCGCTGCAATCCTTTGCAAAGTTGCGGGCGGTTTTGCTTTTCTTCTGATATATAATTCAATTGCTCCGCGCATAGGACTTCCATCCGTGGGGATAAACATCATTTCGTCTGCAGTGTGCGGTATTCTCGGTGTGCCCGGGGGGTTACTTCTTATTTGCCTTAACCTGTGACTTTATGTGTGCGAGAGTATATTTTTCGCCTTTGTCACGAAGCATTATAAGCCAACTTTCAATAAGGTCACTTGTTTCCTGATGAATGAAACGGCGGTCTTTTCCCCGTTCAAAATATTCAATAGGGTGATTTTCTGTATAGTTATCTCCCTGATATATTTTGCTTGCCGCAACCCTGTCGCAAAACATTTCCGCAACAAAACGCACAGGCATTTTTACGGGACGAACCTTTTTCTCGATAGGGTTATAGTCATTCCAGTATTCAAAATGGTGCCTGTTTCTGCCCTTGTGATGAAGCCACGCTTCGCTGTAGCCCTTTTCTTCCCTTTCTGTTTCGTTGGGGCTGTGAGTACCGCTGTAATATTTTACCCCCTGCCAGAATTCAATGGGGGTATATTTTGAAAGGTCGTGACGTAGCCCCTGCCAGAGTATACCTGCCTTTGCAGCGTGGCGTATTACTGCGTGACGGTGACGGGTTATGGTTCTGAAATGCCCGAAAGCGTTTTTTAGATAGTTTCTTTTCAAAGGAGACACCTTCTTTCCTAATACATAGGTTGTAATTGTTAAAAAGCCGGAACAAGCCCAGCTTGTTCCGACGTGGTACGCCTGATGCGATTCGAACGCACGACCTTCAGAGTCGGAGTCTGACACTCTATCCAACTGAGCTACAGGCGCATATACGGCGGGGCTGTAAAAACAGCCCCATTTATGTGTTGTTTAGGGAATATTTTTCCCATCCCTTTATTCTCTTTTTTACGGTGTTATATAAACTTTCGTATAAAGCGGAATATTATCCGACATCCAGCCTATATCGTCAGGATGCATACGCACACATCCGTGAGAAATCTTCATTCTCAATCTGCCGTCGTATGGAGTTCCGTTATTTCTTATAAGGTAGGAATGAAACGCGTATCCACGATAAAAGCGCAGAATAGGACCGCAATAATATCCCGGATAATTCCATCTTGCCTGCCACTGAATATATTCAAACTGCCCCTCAATGGTGGGGGTTGACGGTGCACCGATTGAACAGGGGAAGGTATGAAGAAGTGTCCAGTCATCCTGGCTTCCTGTAAAAATATTAACCTCAAAATCCTTTTTTGAAACCCAGATCATATACTCTGTTTTGCTGGAAATATTTTTAGTGTTAATAAGGCTTTCTTTTATATATTTATCACAATATACGGACGAAGTAAGAGTTATTTCCTTTACATATTCAGTATCTGCAACGAGAGTATAGTTGCATGCAAAGTAAACCGCCACTTTTGAAAGAGGATAGTAAACAGTTCCGCCAATTTCCGGCACGGGGGCCGCTAAGTTAAGCGCATCTTCACCGAAAACGGCATACACATCTCCGGGGTAAAGCATCGCATAGTGATATCCGTCGGAATAAAGCTTCACGAACGGCTTTTCCTCGTCAAGATGCGATTCAAACTTAATTCCAAGAGCTTCTATAAATTCACGGGGGACATACACATCGTCTTCCTTGATAATATAATTATAGTAAACGTCTTTCCCGTCTATTTTAATAAAGGCTTCCTTGTTCCAATAGCAGTCAAGCTCCAGCGAAAACTCCGTAACATTTTTTCTGTTGCCGTTTTCGTCACGCTCTGTCTTTGTTTTTAGAATATGTGTGCTTCCAAATTCATCGTTATAGAAAGCGCCTTTGACGCCATCTCCTATGTTAAGACGGAACTCAGTTCCTATCGGATAATAGGGAAGCTGAAAATCCACATCAAATCCGGTTTCTCCCCGTTTTAACCGGTGGGAAACTGTGCCAAAGCTTACTATTCCTGATTCATCGCAAAGCTCAATATCAACGGTATTTTCCACAATTGTAGGGATGTCCGCAATTTCAAAATGAATTTTTACCGAATTAGGCTTTTCCGACTGAGCATATGCCTGTATGGAAAAAAGAACAGCCGCAAACAATACGGCAAGGAATAAACTTCTTTTCAAGACTTTCATCCAATACATCCTCCATCTGTTATTTACCTTTTAATTATACATATTAAGAGACTTTAAGTCAATAAATTAGATTGGAAAATTTTACGACTGTTCTTTTTCCTTTCTCGGGCAATAATCTATGTTACAGCCCTCACATCCGTTAGGGCTGTACTCCGGAATGCAACACATCAGAAAGTCACATTCATCGCATTGACATTCTATACCCGAAACTGTTCCATTCCCGGGGCAGTCTCGTCCCTCATATCCGGGCATAAGTTTAATTTTTTCCATAATCTTTCCTCCTTTTGTTGTTTTGGACTAGTTTTGGTTCTATTTTAACACAAACATAGTATAGAATCAGGAAAAAGAACCCATTTTAGTTCTATAAGGAGACTGTTTCATGTTACAGCAAAAAATAAAGCAGGACGAAATATCGATAGGTTCAAACATCCGCAAAATCAGAAAAGAAAAGGGAATCGGTCAGACAGAATTTGCAATAAAACTGCAACTTTCCGGAATTGACATAACAAGAGAAACTCTGGTTAAAATTGAGCGAGGCATTCAGCATATATATGCAACACAGCTTCGTGGAATACGCGATGCCCTCGACACAACATATGACGAACTTCTTAAATAAATTACCGCCACAGGGCGGTTTTTTCTTTTCTGATAAAAGTCTCCTTTATTCTATCTTAACACATAGTATCTTTTCAATCAATGTTTTTATATTACATTTTGAATATATTTATAATATATAACATCACATCAACTTATAATATAATTATATTATGAGGTGTTGGTTATGGCAAAGAATACAATAAAAATAAACAAAAAGGGCGAAGACGGTTACAAAATTATATCTGTAAGAATTAAAGAAAATACATTAAAAAAGATTGAAGAGCTTTCCACCAAAAGTAACCGTTCCAGAAACGAGCTTATCAATATAATTCTCGAAAGCTCTGTTGATGATGTAGAAATAAACTAATATTACCGCCACAAGGCGGTTTTTTCTTTCCCAAAATTTTTCACCTAAAATTTGCTTTTCTTTAATAAATATGATATAATGATTATATATATGCAGTTTTGGAGGAAATTACATGAGTGAAGAAAAATTCTCATTATCTCTGGAGGGCATAACCGAAACTCTCGAAAAAAACTATATGCCCTATGCCATGAGCGTAATTATATCCCGTGCCATTCCCGAAATTGACGGATTCAAGCCGTCACACAGAAAGCTCCTTTATACTATGTACAAGATGGGGCTTTTAAACGGCAACCGTACAAAGAGTGCCAATGTTGTGGGCTCTACAATGAAGCTGAACCCCCACGGTGATATGGCAATATACGAAACAATGGTGCGTCTTACCGAGGGACATATGGCACTTCTCCACCCTCTTGTTGATTCTAAGGGTAACTTCGGCCGTCATTACAGCAGTAATATGGCTTTTGCCGCATCCCGTTATACCGAGGTAAGGCTTCTTCCCATATGTAATGAAATCTTTGGCGACATTGATAAAGACACCGTGGAATTTGTGGATAACTACGACGGCACTATGAAAGAGCCTTCCCTTCTTCCCACAGCGTTCCCCAATATCTTAGTAAACCCCAATCAAGGTATTGCCGTTGGTATGGCAAGCAACATCGCATCCTTCAATTTGAGGGAAATCTGTGCTGCTACAACGGCTCTTATGAAGGACAAGAACGCAAACCTTGCTGAATTTATTGAGGGCCCCGACTTTTCAACAGGCGGCTTTCTTCTCCGTAACGACGAGGTTATGGAAAAGATTTTCTCCACCGGTACAGGCAGCGTAAAGGTGCGTTCAAAATACAATTATGACAAGAAGCAGAATATAATTGAAATTACTGAAATTCCATACAGCACTACTGTTGAGGCGATTATCGATAAACTGACCGAGCTTATTAAGGGCGGAAAACTCCGCGACCTTAATGATGTGCGTGACGAAACCGATAAGTCCGGTCTTAAAATCACTCTTGAACTGAAGCGCGGTGTTGACCCCGAAAAGCTTATGGCGCGTCTTTATAAGCAGACACCTCTTGAGGATAGTTTCAGTTGTAATTTCAACATTCTTATTAACGGTGAGCCGAAAGTTCTGGGTGTAAGAGATATACTCCGTCATTGGATTGAATTCAGAACGGAATGTATCCGCAGAATGCTTAATTTTGATATTGCAAAGAAAGAGGCAAGACTTCATCTTTTAGAGGGTCTTGAAAAGATACTCCTTGACATTGACAAGGCTATTTACATTGTTCGCAACACTCCTGAGGATGCAATGGTTGTCCCCAACCTTATGTCCGGTTTTGGAATCGACAAAATTCAGGCAGAATTTGTTGCGGAAATCAAGCTTCGTAATTTAAACAAAGAGTATATCTTAAAGAGAACAAGCGAAATCGAAAAACTGATTGAAGAAATTGCTGACCTTAAGAGAACAGCGGAAAGCGATGCGCGAATCCGCAAGCTTATTGCAAAACAGCTTGAAGAAATTGCCAAGAAATACGGTGCCGACAGAAAGACTGTAGTAATTGATGCAGGCGAGGAAACTGTTGAGCCTGCCGAAAGCTTTATCGAGGACTATAACGTAAAGGTATTTATGTCCAGAGAGAACTATTTCAAGAAAATTACTCTTGTATCTCTGCGTGCCGCTTCCGAGCAGAAGTTTAAAGAGGGCGATGCTCTTCTTTGCGAGGCGGAAGCAACCAACAAAATGGAAATGCTCTTCTTCTCGGACAAGCAGAATGTTTACAAAATGAAGCTTTACGACATTCCCGATACGAAAGCAAGTGCGCTGGGTGAATATCTTCCCAACCTTATCGGCATGGAGCCTGATGAAAAAATAATTTACGCAACACCTGCTTATGATTTCAGCGGATTTATGCTGTTTGCATTTGAAAGCGGTAAGGTTGCAAAGGTTGAAATGAAAGGCTACGAAACAAAGACCAACCGTAAAAAGCTGACAAACGCTTACGGCAAGGGCAAGATTATCGGTATGCTTTACTGCAAGGAAGAATGTCAGGTTGCGCTGTTCAGTAATATTGACAAGTGCGTGGTATTTAATACAAAGGATATTCTCACCAAATCAAGTCGCTCATCACAAGGCGTGCAGGTAATGACGATGAGAAGAAAGTCGCTACTGACAAGAATTGAACTGCCTGAAGTTTCCCTTAAATCCACCGACGGGTATGAGGCAAGAACAATTCCGTCATCGGGATATTATCTCAAAGACGAGGATAGTTCGACTGTACAGACAACCCTCTTTGATGAATAAGGAATATTAGTATGATATATTTTGACAATTCAGCTACAACGCCTCCTGCAAAAGAGGTAATTGCAACCATAACTGAATATATGGCGACTTCTTTTGGCAATCCGTCCAGCCGTCACAGATTAGGGCTGGAGGCAGAAAAAATCGTGACCGATGCACGGAAAAAGGTTGCGACGACACTTTCCGTTTCTCCTGACGAGATTTATTTTACATCGGGCGGTACGGAAAGCGACAATATTGCAATTTTAGGTGCGGCTAACATTAAAAAGGGTAAGAAAATCATTACCACTTCTGTTGAACATCCTGCGGTGCTTCGCTGTATGGATTATCTTGAATCACAGGGATTTAATGTGGTAAGGGTGAAACCGCAGAAAGACGGTACGGTAAAATTTACCGACATTGCCGATGAAATTACCCCTGACACGGTACTCGTAAGCATTATGCACGTTAATAATGAAACGGGTGCGGTTATGCCCATTGAAAAAATTGGCGGTATTTTAAAAAGGATTGCTCCCAGGGCACTTTTCCACGTGGACGCGGTGCAGTCTTTCGGGCATATACCCGTGAAGCCTGCGGCTTGGGGAATTGACCTTCTCAGTATAAGCAGTCACAAAATCCACGGGCCGAAGGGTGTTGGCGCGCTCTATATTAAAAAGGGTACAAGTCTTAAACCTTCCGTTTTCGGTGGCGGCCAGGAAAAGAACATCCGCAGCGGAACGGAAAATGTGGGCGGTATTGCAGGGTTTGGAAAAGCGTGCGAACTTATAGACCTTGCTGATAATGTAAAAGTAGCGGAGATAAAGGAATATTTGAAGGAAAATCTCCTGAAAATTGACGGTACTGTTCATAACGGCGGTAGCGCGAATGAAAGCCCCTATGTGCTTAACATTTCGTTCGGGAAAATCCGTTCGGAAATTATGCTGAATGCCCTTTCCAACGAGGAAATTTATGTTTCCAGCGGTAGTGCCTGTGCATCGGGCAGTCACGGAAGCCATGTGCTTGACGAAATGGAAGTCCCTCTTCCCGACAGCGCAATAAGATTCAGCCTTTCACGGTATAATACTTTGGAAGAAGCACAGACTGTTGTGGAAAAAGTTACGGAAATCGCAAAAAATCTGAGAGTATAAAGGATAAATATTATGAAAGAAATCATACTTGTAAAATACGGTGAAATTATCCTCAAAGGGCTTAACAGAAGTAAGTTTGAGGATTTGCTCATCAAAAACATAAGAAAAGTTGTAGGCAGAGATAACATCAAGTCAATAAAGAAACAACAGGCGGTTATTTACATCGACCCTGCCGACCATATCGATGCCGATACGGTTATGGAAAAGCTCAAGAAGGTTTTCGGTATACTTTTCATTGCCAAGGCAGGCGTATTCCCTAAGGATATGGACGTAATCCTTTCCGAAGGTGCCGACTATGTTTGCGAGAGTATGTACGGTGTGGAAACATTCAAGGTTGAAGCAAAGAGAAGCGACAAGAAATTCCCCTTTGATTCCCCTGCCATAAGCCGTGAAATGGGTGGTGCCATACTTTCAAGACTGCATAAAATAAAGGTGCAGGTGAAGAATCCCGAAGTTGTGGTAAGAGTTGAAATCCGCGACAATGAAGCATATGTTTATGCAAACAGTGCACAATGCGTGGGTCCCGGCGGTATGCCCACAGGCTCCGGCGGAAAGGCAACCATTCTTCTTTCGGGCGGAATTGACAGTCCAGTTGCGGCATGGATGATTGCAAAACGTGGCGTGGAACTGGATGCGGTGCATTTCTTCTCTCCCCCATACACAAGTGAAAGGGCAAAGGAAAAGGTAATCTCTCTTGCAAGAAAAATTGCAAACTATACGGGTAGATTTAACCTTTATATTGTTCCTTTTACAGAACAACAGCTTGCAATCCGTGATAACTGTCCCGAAGATCATCTTACACTCATTATGAGAAGAATGATGATGACGGTTGCAGAAAGAATCGCTCTTAAAAACAATTCCCTTGCACTTATCACGGGTGAAAGCCTCGGTCAGGTGGCAAGTCAGACTATTCACGCCCTCGGCGTTACAAACTCCGTTATGACAACTATCCCCGTTTTCAGACCCCTTATTGGTATGGATAAAAACGAGATTGTAGATATTGCAAGAAAAATTGATACATTTGAAACATCTATTCTCCCCTATGAGGATTGCTGTACGGTATTTACACCCAAGCACCCCACAACAAAACCGACTTTGGAAAAAATTATGGAAAGTCAGAGCAAAATCGATATGGAATATTGGGTAGAAAAAGCGGTTGCGGAAACCGATTGGGTTTTAATTGAGCCTGAAAGGTGATAAAGCAGCACCGACCGCAAAGGGGAAGAAATACTTATTGATGTTTACTTTCAGTAAGATTACATTATTTCTTTTATTGTCAGTGGTTGAAATTCGTTTCACGAATTTCAGTCTTTAAGACCTTTGCTACGAACAAACTTCACCTCTCGACGTACCTATGTACGCCTTCGGGTAACCCCCTGCGGGGTTCAGTTTGTCCGTTCTGCACTACTTTCTCACATTCCTATCTACTAAGCTGTGCAAAACGAGGAAACTACTATGACTAACGAACAAATTATTCTTAAATTAGTTGAAAATAACATTACTATTTCCACAGCGGAAAGCTGTACGGGCGGCTCGCTGGGAAAGATTATTACATCAGTTTCGGGTGTGAGTGCAATCTACGGTTATGGGTTTATTACCTACGCCAATGAGGCAAAGGAAAAAATTCTCGGCGTAAAGCACGAAACACTCGAAAGCTACGGTGCAGTAAGCCACCAAACTGCCCTTGAAATGGCAATAGGCGCAAAAAAAGTTTCGGGAAGCGACATTGCCGTAAGTGTGACAGGCATTGCTGGTCCCGGTGGCGGTACTCCCGAAAAACCCGTCGGTCTTGTGTATATAGCCATTGCAGATAACTGCGGTGCAGAATACAGAAAGCTCAATCTTTCAGGAACCCGTGACGAAGTACGAGCACAGACCTGCGACTGTGTTTTTCAGCTTATAAAAGAAAAACTCAATTTTTAAAATAACCTATTGACAAAACCGAAAATACGTTCTATAATATGAACAGATGTTCGCATTGAAAGGACTGATATATATGACAGATGAAAAAAAAGAAGCCCTCGCCCTTGCCATGAGCCAGATTGAAAAGCAGTTTGGTAAAGGCTCGGTTATGAGATTGGGCGAAAGCGCTCATTATAATGTAGACTCCATTCCCACAGGTGCACTTTCTCTTGATATCGCTCTCGGTATCGGCGGTGTGCCTAAGGGCAGAATTATTGAAATATACGGACCTGAGTCCAGCGGTAAGACAACAATTGCACTTCACATAATTGCACAGGCGCAGAAGCTTGGTGGAGAAGCGGCATTTATTGATGCCGAACACGCTCTTGATCCTACATATGCAGGGGCTCTTGGTGTTGATGTTGACTCTCTCGTTGTTTCACAGCCCGACACAGGTGAACAGGCTCTCGAAATTACCGAGGCACTTGTGCGAAGCGGTGCTATTGACGTAATCGTTGTCGACTCCGTTGCGGCACTTGTTCCCAAGGCTGAAATTGACGGTGAAATGGGCGACAGCCATGTTGGTGTTCAGGCAAGACTAATGAGCCAGGCACTCCGTAAGCTTGCAGGCGTTGTAAACAAGAGCAACACTATATGTATTTTCATTAACCAGCTTCGTGAGAAAATCGGTGTTATGTACGGCAACCCCGAAACAACAGCCGGCGGTCGTGCGCTGAAGTTCTACGCATCCGTTCGTATGGATGTAAGAAAGATTGAAGTTCTAAAAAACGGCAGCGAGTTCATTGGCAACCGCACCCGTGTAAAGATTGTTAAAAACAAGGTTGCTCCCCCGTTCCGTGAGGCAGAGTTTGATATGATGTACGGAAAGGGCATCTCCCGTGAGGGCAATATTCTTGACGTGGCGGTAAACCTTGAAATTATCAAGAAAGGCGGCTCCTGGTTCAGTTACAATGAAGAAAGACTTGGTCAGGGACGCGAAAACGTAAAGCAGTTTATGATTGAAAATCCTGACTTTACAGACAGTATCGAAAACCAGATTCGCGAAAAATTAGGTATGCCTCTGCTTGAAAAATAAAGTAAACACAAAAAATAGGCTGTTCTGAAAACATTCTAAGCTACAAATAAAAAAAGCAACACAAATAAAGCAAGTCTGCTAAAAGCGGGCTTGCTTTCAATTTAGAAAAAATAATTAAGTTAATTGAACGCAAAAACCTAAAT
>SVJW01000063.1 GCA_015068735.1 Oscillospiraceae bacterium | reverse complement strand
TTGTGTTGGCACGGCGTACAGACAGTGTTATGATTTCTGCTCCTGCATCTTTGACGGCTGATTCTATAAGTTTCATAGAATATTTTCCTGAGCCTAAAATAAAACGGGAACTGAACTCATGACCGCCAATTATAAGTTTATCATTATTCATAAAAATCTCCTTCTTCTGTTAATAAAATTTGCAATACTTTGTGTGCCTGATGTGCCGCACAAAGCATTACTCTTGTTGCTACCAGCCCTATACCGTCGGATACATCGCTGATTTCATCTCCGCATAAATAAAACCTCTTTGAAACTTTGCGTGTATGTATGATGTTTGCATCTCCAAAACCTGACATTCCGGAAGATGCGATAACATACTTCTCAGGAAAGTTTTCTCTGAGAAGGTTTACAAGCTCTGCCTTGCATAAAGAGTCATCAAATGCTTCGCATATTATGTCAGCATCCTTCAGTAAAAGAGAATAGTTGTTTTTATCAAGTTTTTCTGTATAAGCTTTTATTTCTGTGAAAGGTGCAATTTCCTTTATGTTTTCGGATAACGCTTCCGTTTTGTACATACCAATCTGATTGACATTATACTGCTGACGGTGAAGATTGGTTATATCCACCCTGTCAAAATCAATCAGTATCAATGTTTCTACTCCGGCACGGGCAAGCGTTACGGCAATATGAGAGCCTAATCCTCCCAATCCGCAGACTGCTACCTTTCCCGATGTTATTTTTGTGTAAATGTCTTTTCCGTATCTTTCAATCAGAGCTTCCTGCCATTCTTTTTTTGAAGGTTTCATATCAGCCACCTCCCATAAAACTTACAATTTCTACGCTGTCTCCGCCTTTGAGAACATATGATTCGTACTGCGACTTAGGAAGAATATCACCGTTAAGTTCTACCGCAATTCGTTTGACGTCGTATCCGGCTGTGCATAAATACTCAGCTACAGTTTTTCCTGCAATGTCAAGCAGTTCTCCGTTGATTTTCACCATTTTATTCACCTCGCATAAAAAATAAAAAACGGATAGTCCCGATATGGACTATCCGTTAAAAGCAAACTATGACTTCCTACGGCGGCATTATCCGCATCAGGTTATAGGGTCGAAGTTTGATTACTTCCTCTCAGCCTGGCATACCAAGCTCCCCTGTATAATTTAAATATTAAGTTGGACTAATTATATACGACTTTTTAATAAAAATCAAGAATTATTTTTTCGGAATTTCGATAAATGCATCTTTCATAAAAACTGTGTTTGTCGCAATTCTTGTTTTGGGTGCCTTTGCCCAATGACATTTAAGATTGGAGTGGGGGACAAATATGCTTCCGTTGGAAGAGACGTCAACCCTTATCATGTCACCTTTTCTAAGCGTAAAGCCAATGGGCGGAGTTTTAAGGTCAATTTCCTGAATTTCCCCTCTTCTGCAATCAGGATTTATATAGGAAAGACTTGTTATGGTTTCCGTCAGATTATACGCCTTTCCGTTACGGACAAAATGCACTCTTATGAAAAACGCCGTATCGTCACAGCTTGAAGCTACATTCATATGCCAGCGGATTTCACCAAAAAAGTCGGTATCTGCCTCTGCCTCTTCGCTGACAAACGAAATAATATCATCACGGATGCCGATTGGAGCGGCTTCGTGAATATCCATATATTCAAAACACTTGTTTTTAATCTGTGGGTTATATTTATAAGAAATTTCTCCGTCGGAATTTTCATTGGAGAGAACTCCGTCTTTGCTAAAAAAGAGCTTCAGTACGTCCTTATTCTCAGGCGGAAAACTCTCCTGCTCCCACTTGTCACCGCCTACGGAATGATATGTAACCTTGCCGTACGGGGCAAACTTATAATCTCTCTGCTCGCGTATACTGTCAAACCAGTCAATGGCGTGCAAATCGGGAAGATTTCCGTTTTCTATCGGAAGAGCACAAGTTTTGCTGACCTTGGTATCGTGTCCCCACGGACCAACCACGAAAGCGGATTTCTTTTTCGTTTCTTCGGGAAGGCGTTTCCACATATCAAACATTCCCAAGGTAAAATAGTCATACCAACCGTCGCGGAAAAGTATGGGGAAATCAAGACATTCAACCACGTTTTCCCTTGGGTCATTCTTCCAGAAATCGTTGTTTATATCATTCATAATAAGTGCTGTGAACTCGGGAACATCCTCACCGAATACCCTTGTTGCAAGATCCTTATACGGCATGGTCAGAGTTCCGTCAAGATTGTAATTTGGGTAGGTGCGCTTCATCATACTTGCCCACCAACTGAGCTTACAAAAATCGTAACAACATCCGTTACGGTAGTTGCGAAAATACATTCTGTCGGTCTGTATGTCAAACACAGCACCCTTAATATCCTGAGGTTTAGTGTCAAGATAGCAAAGATGCACCGTGGTAAGGTAGCTTCTGCCGTAAAGATATATTTCACCATTATAACAGGGAAGAGTGCGGATATAATCAAGTGTACACAGTCCGTCGTCCCTTTCGTCATATGGGATGCAGTTCCCCTCACTTTGTCCTCTGCCTCGTGTGTGCTGAAGAACGATTGCATATCCGTGGGATATGTATTCATCGTTATCATAAAGTGAAATATCGTAAGCCTTTCCCTCAAACGACTTTTCATAGGGTGTACGGATAAATATAACAGGGCATTTTTTCTTTCCTTTCGGAACGGCAACCCTCGTATAAAGTTTTACTCCGTCATTCATCGAAATCATTGATTCTGTCACAGAGACAAAATCATTCTCAGTAAAAACAGGATACATATTAACCTCCTATGTTAAACAGAGTAAGAACAATAGGAATTGAAAGACACGCCAACACGTTTGAAATAAGTGCCAGACCTGCACCGATACGGCAATCTTCACCTACAAGGCGAGGAAAGACAATAGTGTTAAGTCCGCAGGGCATAGCGTAAATGAGGACTGCAACCTCTGTAACGGTTTTGCTGAAAGGGGAGGTAAGAAGTCCTATAAGAACGGGGATTATAAAAAGGCGAAGGATTGTGACTATGTAGACTTTCTTTTCGGAAAGAAGGTCTTTGAAGTTGAATTCTGAAACAACTATTCCTGCAAGTATCATACTTACAGGTCCCATACAGGCACCTGCTTTACTCATAATACTGCTTGCTACCCCAGGAATAGGAACTTCAAAAAAACCTGCAATTGCACCCAGTACCAGAGAAACGATAGCCGGATTAAAGAGCTTTTTAAAAGAAAGTCCGCTTTTAGTAAGCTTGCTGTAACCAACAGTATATATGTAAATTGATAAAGGAAGACAGAAAATCATCGTGCTAAGAAGTCCTGCACCACCAAGAACGGCTTCCGCCATAGGGTATCCCATGTATCCGCTGTTGGGAACGACAAGTGAATACTCATAGACATCCCGTTCGTACTTCCTTCTATCAAAGAGCTTTGATAAAAAAGCCATCACAACGGCAAGAACAAGTACAATCCCCGTCGACCATAGAATAATTTCATAATTACCGGATATGTATTTACGGGTAAAGCTTTTTGCAAATGTATCAAATACATAAAACGGCAGAAAAACATACACTAACAATCCCGACAGAATCGGGGAGTGTTCCGGTTTTAACTTGCCGAGCTTTGCAAAAAGAAAGCCTGATGCAGCAAATGCAAAAAGTATAAATACCTGATTGAAAATTGTTATCATAAGAACACCTCTAAGGATGTATTATACACCCGAAAACAAAATGTGTAAATACGAGGTTTAAAAAAATACTTTACAAATCAAAAAAATAGTAGTATTATAATGGCGTAATTGTATTGTATCCCCTCTATGGGGAATAATAACAAGGAGGAATTTAATATGGCAAACAGAGGAAAAATGTCAACAAGGACCATGGTGACAGGTGCATTGTTGACGGCATTGGTATTTTTACTTCAGTTTATGGGCGCATCCATAAAATTTGGCACATTTTCAATTTCGTTGGTATTGATTCCAATTGCTATCGGGGCAATAACCTGCGGAAAAGGTGTTGGAACATGGCTTGGGTTTATTTTTGGTATGGCAGTTCTGGCAAGCGGAGATGCAGCACTTTTCTGGGCGGTGAATATACCTGGAACAATTCTGACAGTTTTGTTAAAGGGTATGGCTTGCGGCTTTGTAGCAGGTCTTGTATATGAACTTTTAACAAAATTGTTTAGTAAGAGCGAGAAGAATATGAATTATGTTGCAGCAACTGTTGCAGCACTTACCTGTCCTATTGTAAATACAGGCGTATTCCTTTTGGGCTGTTTGGTGTTCTTCTTGGACACGGTTACTGTATGGGCAGGCGGTTCCGGTGTGGGAAGTTATATGATTTTTGGCTTGGTTGGTGTTAACTTCCTTTTTGAAATGGCAGTTAATATAATCTTTGCCCCGGCTATAACTCAGATTATTAAGGTGGTTTCTAAAAAATGATTTTAGTTGTAGATATTGGTAACACTAATATAGTTGTCGGCTGTGTAGAAGGGAAGGACATCCTTTTCAGGGAGCGCTTATCCACGGCACACAGAGCCACAAAACTTGAATACTCGGTGCTTTTCAAAACCGCTTTTGATATGTACGGGATTGAATATAAAACTATCGAAGGTGCAATTATTTCATCGGTAGTTCCCTCAGTTACAAATGTTGTAAAAGAGGCTATTGAAAATCTTTGCGGCATATCGGTGATGGTGGTTGGACCGGGAATTAAGACAGGCGTCAGCATAGTTATTGACAATCCTGCACAACTCGGTAGCGACCTTGTTGTAGATGCAGTTGCCAGTGTTGAGGAATACAGCGTTCCGCAGATTGTAATTGACTTGGGAACGGCTACAACGGTATCTGCCATAAACAAAAACAAACAGTTTCTGGGAGGTGCAATTCTTCCCGGTGTTGCAGTATCGCACGATGCCCTTATAGGAAAAACTGCGCAACTTCCAAAGGTTGCCTTTGAAAAACCGAAAAAGATTATCGGTAGTAACACAATTGACTCTATTAAAAGCGGTATTCTCTACGGAAACGCAGGAGCGATTGACGGAATCATTGAAAGATTCGAGGAAGAACTCGGTGAAAAATGCACTGTTATCGCAACAGGAGGACTTGCCAAGGTGATAGTGCCTTTATGTAAAAGAGATATTATAATTGATGAAGACTTGCTTTTAAAAGGTTTAATGCTTATCTACGAAAAAAACAAATAAAATACAATTACAAAAACCGCACGGATGCTTCCGTGCGGTTTTTTGATGACACTTATATTTTTGAAAGAAGTTCGGCTTTTTTTACATTAAATTCTTCTTCTGAAATAACACCCATTTCTTTAAGCTTTGACAGCTTTTCAAGTTGCTCGAGCGGGTCGGATTGTTTTTGTTGTACAATAACCTGTGGCTGAGATGTTGCTTGTTTAATTTCTTTGCGGTAGTGGTGATAAACAGCAACAATGCGTTCGGCTTCCACCTTAAATAAAGTATTTATTTTGAGTTCAGAACCTGCAGTAGAAATTACTAAATCACAGGTCTTAGTGGCTGCAGTTATTGCAGAATCAATTAAATTAACTGTCAAACTACCGGTTTTTGAATTTTGTATAGTATTTGCAGAAACAATGTCTTCGTAATAAAACTGTTGAACATTTGCAGTTGCGCCAAGAAGTTCTCTGTCTATTTTAAGTATTTGTTTGTTGGTGCAAACTATATAGTCTTTTGCAGAAAGGGAGTCTAATCCCCAAGCAAAGTAAACCAATAATTCATCATCATATATCATATATTTCTTTATTTCTCTATATATTTTTTCTCCGATTTTTTGCTGTATAAGCCTGTCAACTTCTTCATCGGTAATAATAAAATCGTGGTTTATAATACATTTAAAGAAATTATCAAGTGTGATTAAATCTTCTGTTGTGGATTTGTTTAATGCAAATGATGTAAGAACAATTTCTCCACACTTAAATTCAAATGATGACTCATTTTTAATTACTGAAAATTCGCTAATTTTATCACAAGTCACAGAACCTTTTGAAAAATATTTCGGATCTTCCGGTAATGCTACTGAAAAATAGAAGGATGCTTCCGTCAACACAAATTCTTGATTGTTATCAGCTTTTAAGTAAAAAATTACAGTTTCATTATTGTTAAATGTGTTCCAAGTTCTCGAAAGTCTTGCAATTTGTTTATCATCAATATACGGATACATATGTATGCTGCTTTTGTTTACACTATTTGCAGGCATAAGTATTTTATCATAAAATTCTTTTGTGAAAGATAAAAGCTCTTCTTTTGTAATATTGTTGAAAAAGCCTTTATTGTTTTGATGAGAACTAATAGATTCTATGATTTCGCTGCTTCTGCTCGTTGCCAGGGCGTTCATTTCCTGACGATGCTGTTCTTCTTCTGCTTTCTTTTGTTCGTGATTAAATTTGGCTGTCTCAATTGCTCCTTTTGTCATATCGGCAACGTTAGCAGCACTTTCTTTTAATTTGTCGAATAAACCCATTATATATCCGCCTTTCAAAAATGATGTATAACATATGTTATGTTATACATCATAACATATTATTAAGAAGATTGTCAATATATAATGTCTATGAGGTGGGAAAACATGGAAGAAAAACTTATTATAAACAAAAAGAATTTAAAAGGTGAAGATGGATATAAAACTTTTTCAGTGCGACTTAAAGATGAAACTGTAAAACAATTGAATGATTTATCGGAACAAACAAATCGATCGAGAAATGAACTCATAAACATTTTGTTAGAATACGCTTTAGACAACAGTATAGTAAAATAATAGACATATAACGCAAAAAAACGTAGTTGTTGAATAAACGACTACGTTTTTTTGTATTGTTTTAATAAGTCAAAAAAGAGTATATACATTATGTACATACTCTAATTCAAGCAATCATAGAAAAACTAATTATGCAAGTGTAGCGATAGCCTTAGCAAGCTGGCTCTTCTTACGGCTAACAGTGTTCTTGTGGTACACACCCTTAGCAGCAGCCTGGTCAAGCTTCTTAACACAAACAGAGTAAAGCTCCTGAGCGGAAGCCTTATTTCCTTCGCTTACAGCTGCGTCAAACTTCTTAAGTTCTGTTCTGATAGCTGATTTAACCATACGATTTTCAAGAGTCTTCTTCTCGATTACGAGAACTCTTTTCTTAGCTGATTTAATGTTAGGCATTATATTTTCACCTCCAACACATTATGAAACAAAATGCATTATAGCATACATTATTTCAAAATGCAAGTTTTTTTTATTAAAAATTTTATTTTTTTAACTGATACTTTTTTTCAAAGTTTTCCGTGGTTATAACATCGCCGTTTTCCATAATAATAAGGGCATCCGTATCGGGAAATTTATCACACAGAGAAATGGCATCTTTTCCTAATATAAATATAGAAGTAGACAGTGCATCTGCCTGCATGGAAGAGGGGGAGATAACCGTCACCGAAGCAATACCGCTGTCTGACGGATAGCCTGTCCTCGGATCAATTATATGGTGGTAGCGCTTACCCTCATATTCAAAATACCTTTGATACGCTCCGCTTGTCACGGCACTTTTATCCTTTAGGGTAATTGTTGCAAAAATCTCATCAGGGTTAAAGGGACTTCGTATTCCGACGCTGTACTCGCCAATAAGCACAACATTTCCGCCTAAATCAATAATGGCGTTTTCCACTCCGTTGCTTTTAAAAAAATCTGCTATTTTGTCGGCAATATATCCTTTTGCCACGGCACCTAAATCGACAGATTTCCCGTTGAAAGAAAGAGGGGATATAGAAATAGCTTCGTATCCGACCTTGGATTGTGCAATTTCAATTTCATCTCCAGAAGGGGGAGCTTTTCTTTCTTTTACATTCCACAAATCAACAAGGGGTGCAACGGTCACATCGAAAGCACCGTTTGTAAGGCGTGCCATTTCAATTGAAAACTCAAGTACGTTTTCAATATCTTCTGTCAGCTCTCCTTGACCATTATTAAGTAAATATAGCTCACTTTCGGAATCTGTTCTGCTGAAAACTTTTTCGTATTCGTTGCAAAGGGAGAAAGCCTCACCGATTTTACCCTGATCTTTTTCATCAGTTGTAATGTTTATGACTGTATCCAGCGCAAATGACTGACGTGTCACTTGCCTTGTGAAATCCGAACATGAACTAAAAGAGAAAACTGAAAATATCATTATAATAAATGCGAGAATTCTTTTCATGTGTATCTCCTTAAACTAATAAAGGATATTATAAATTTTTTCATAACGGTTTATTTTATCTACATATCGCTTTGTTTCCTCAAAAGGAATGTCGTTAAGACTTTCACCATCGGAAGAATATTTTTTATCTCCAAGCCATCTGTCCACATTTCCCATTCCGGCATTATATGCGGCAAGGATATTTACCGTATTACCTTTATACTTTTCGGCAAGAAAAGAAAGATACCATACCCCTGCGTGGATGTTTGTATCAATATCAAAAATATCGCTGTTTCCTATTTTGGCGTTTTCCCTGCAGAAGGTAAATGTTTCATCGGTTATCTGCATAACACCTTTTGCATCTGCATGGCTTACGGCATCTTCTTTAAAGTTGCTTTCTGCCTTCACAAGTGCAGAAACAAGGTTTTCATTCACCCCGTATTGATTGCAGTATTTACTTATAATATCTGCATAGGGGCGTGGAAACAGAAATCTTAATACCCATACGGAAACCAAAATAACCAAAAGTATATATATGATCGCGGAAAGAATTGTACGGGATTTATTATACATTTATTTCTCCTGAAAACTGATCGTACAAAGATGTGATTTTCTTCCTGAGTTCTTCCTCGTTGCCGCCGTTGTCTACATATATTGCGGCTTTACTGTAGTCGGACTGAGCGTGTATTCTTCTGAGTGCAGAGTCTTTATCTATTCCGTCACGCTGCATTATTCTTTTAAGGCGTGTTTCTTCGTCTGCAGTTATTACCACGATATACTTGCAAAGTTCATCTGCACCGCTTGACTCCAGTTCCGAGCCGTCCATCAAGCATATGTCCCTGCCTGAATTTTCACACAGTTCAAGGCATTTTTGAACAATAGCCTTATGAACAATGCCGTTAAGAAGTGCGAGCTTTTCTTTATCAGAGAAAACTATTGTACCGAGTTTTTTGCGGTCAATTTCATTTTCCTTGTTAAGAATATCTTCATTGAACAAACTGCAAAGTTTGTTTTTGATTTCGTCATCAAGGAGAACTTTGTGAGCAACTTTATCGCAGTCTGCAACGAAACAGCCTAAGTCTTCAAATATTTTCGCGGCACTCGATTTCCCGCTGCCTGTTCTTCCGGTAAGACCTATAAGCATTTTCATAGAAATTCCCCTTTCACTTTGTATAGTACCAACTACTTCCGATTTTCACATCTGCACGAAGCGGTACTTTAAGCTCTGCTGCATTTTCCATTTCTTCCTTTAATATTTGTGCAACGGTTTCAGCTTTGTTTTCGGGAACTTCGCATATAAGTTCATCGTGTACCTGAAGTATAAGTTTTGCTTCGGGACATTTTTTGTGGAGAGCGTCATAAACCTTAACCATTGCAATTTTAATTATGTCTGCTGCAGTTCCTTGAATGGGTGCATTCATTGCGGCACGCTCGCCAAAGGAACGGAGATTAAAATTCTTTGCCTGAAGCTCGGGAATGTATCTTCTGCGACCGAAAACGGTGGTAACAAAACCTGTTTCCTTTGCCTTTTCAATAGTGGAGTCCATATAATTTTTTACACCGCTGTAGTGTTCAAAATAACTGTCGATATATTCTTTTGCTTCTTTGCGGCTGATTTTCAATTCGCCTGCAAGGGAAAATTCGCTCTGTCCGTAAATAATTCCGAAATTAACCGTCTTTGCACGGGAACGCATATCGTCGGTTACAAGAAAATCAGGGACATTGAAAACCTGTGTTGCTGTTATGGTATGAATATCATCGTCATTGATAAATGCATCCTGCATAACTTTGTCCCCTGCCATATGGGCAAGAACGCGAAGCTCAATCTGTGAATAATCGGCACCTACCAGCAGATGTCCGTCTTTTGCAACAAACATTTTGCGGATTTCTCTGCCTATCTCAGTCCTCACCGGAATGTTCTGTAAATTAGGCTCAGCAGAACTGATTCTACCCGTTGCGGTAACAGTCTGTTTGAGGGTGGATCGGATTCTTCCCTCATCATCAAGAAGCGGCAAGAACGCATCTGCGTAAGTAGATTTAAGTTTTGCCAGATGACGGTATTCGATTATTAAATCAATTATTTCATGCTTTCCGCGAAGCTTTTCAAGTACGGAGGAGTCCGTAGAATACCCCGTCTTTGTCTTCTTGATTATGGGAAGTCCCATATCCTCGAATAAAAGTTTTCCAAGCTGCTTGGTAGAGTTTATGTTAATTTCTTCCCCTGCCATAAAGTATATGGCACTTTCAAGGGCAGATATTCTTTCGCCCAGCTTTTTTGCAAAAGCCTCAAGCTCATCTCTGTCAATTTTAAAGCCCACCACTTCCATATCGTACAGAACATTTTCAAGGGGAAGCTCTATGTTATTAAGGAGAGAGAGCTGACCGCGTTTTTCAAGTTCTTCAGTTTGCTTTTTATAGAGTGCAGGCAAAGAAGCAACAGATAAGGGGAGAGAATAAGAAGCAAAAACTTCATTTATGTTATACTCACTTCTTGTGGGGTCAATGATATATTCAGCAATTTCGCTGTCGTAAAAACTACCGCAAAGATTTATCCCCATAGAAGCCAATGCGTGTTTTACCCTTTTGTATTCGTGGGTATATTTTTTGATATTTTCGTTTTCAAAAATTTCTTTTAAAAGTGCCGGTTCGGAGAAGTAGGCTTTATCCTCTGCTATGAACTCCGTAGTATATTCTTTCATTATAAAGTAGAAAGAATGCTCGCCCTTGCACTTTTCAATAATTTCCGCCGGGGCAGGAATTACTTCTGCCGTGGGAAGTGATTGCTCTACCGGAGTGCATAATCTTTCGGCTATTTTGCGAAGCTCCAACTCTTCTAATTTTTTTGAGAGAGCCGAATTATCTGCTTCCTTATATAGTGCATCCTCAATTCTGAATTCAATGGGTACGTTTTTGTCAATTGTACAAAGTTTATGACACAGATACGCGTCTTCTTTTCCGGCGATAAGCTTTTCTCTTGCTGCCTTTTTTATATGCTCATCTTCGATGTTTTCATACATATTGTCAAGGGAATGGAAGTGGGCGAGAAGATCAAATGCCGTCTTTTCACCAATGCCCTTAACACCGGGTATATTGTCGGATGAATCGCCCATAAGTGCCTTTACGGAAATAAATTCCTCAGGAGTTACGCCAAACTTCTCAAATACGCCCTTGTCGTCAAGCTCTTCGGTAGTAGTTTGTCCCATTCTTGTTGTCGTCAGAAGAACAGAAGTATTGCTGCTCGCAAGCTGAAGATCATCTTTATCACCTGTTACAATATAGCACTTGAGATTGCCCTCGTCACATATTCTGCTGACAGTACCTATTATATCGTCTGCCTCATAGCCCTCAAGAGAAAGTTGAAGAATATTCATTGCAGAAAGAATTTCTTTAAGGTGAGGCATCTGTTCTGCAAGGTCATCGGGCATACCTTTTCTTTGAGCCTTGTACTGTTCATACATTTTATGACGGAAAGTAGGCGCCTTCAGGTCAAATGCCACACAGAGATAGTCAGGCTTGTACTCGTCAATATATTTAAGCATTATGTTCATAAAACCGTAAATCGCATTTGTGGGAATCCCCGTTTTGGTGGAAAGAGGTCTTACCCCATAATATGCGCGATTCACTATGCTGTTACCGTCGATGATAATAAGATTTTTCATTTTCTTACTTCCTTATATAATATATATAAGTTATATTATACTACAAATCTCCGAAAAATCAAGGCAAATAAAGGTTTCGTCCATGTTCAAACGAAGAAATTTGAAAAAAATAAAAAAAATACTTGCATTTTTGTTTTTTATCTGTTAGAATAACCTATGCGCGTTATGAAATGAAGTATTTTGAAGTATTCCTAAGGAGGGAAATAGATATGGCTAAATGTGATGTATGCGGTAAGGGTGTTACTTTCGGTATTAAGGTAAGCCACTCTCACAGAAGATC
>SVJW01000062.1 GCA_015068735.1 Oscillospiraceae bacterium | reverse complement strand
CTTGCATAGACTTGGCGATTACACATCAGATAATCTGCAACTTGCTGTTGCGTTAAATCATTATCGTTTCTCAAATCATATAATCTTTTAAAATGCATTGAAATCACCTCTTGATTTCAATGTTACCATATGGTATTATTATAATACGGAAATGGTATCAAACAGTACCATAAAATTATATAAGGAGAGAAACACATGAATATCAAATTAGAATTATTAAAAAGTTATATCAAAGATTACATCAACAATAATTTGCAGGATTTTGAAATTGATGCGTCTGAAATTGCAGATTCTAAGGCGATTAATATATTGGCAGAAATACAAAATATAATAAGGAATGAAAATTATTCCGATTTTGATGTTGTAGAAAAAATAGTTTGTATATTTGAAAAATACAGCATAGATGCCGGATTTCGTCATGATTTTTAATTAAATACATCCTACAAAAAACCAGTGTACATTTGTACACTGGTTTTTAAAATCAATTCCAAATTATTTACTGAATGACGGTGCAACGGTTTCATTGTTTGCAAATGCATTGCTACCCGGTTCAGACATTGAAAAATACACTCTTGCGGCTTCTGTTGTGCCGAAATCTCTGTTAGAACCGCTGTTCTGCACCTTATTAAACGCATCGCGGAACATCTGATTATGAGCTTCTTCGCGATTGAGAAGAAAGTCAATAGTTTCTCTTACCTTTTTATCCTCAATCTGACGGTACAGATATTCATAAACCACCTTCGCACGTTGTTCAGATGCAATGTTGCTCAAAAGATCAGCACACAAATCCCCTGTTACCGTAACATAATCTGCAGTCCAGGAATAGCCTGAAGCATTTATAAGTCCGGGATTCAATCCCAAAATAACATGAGACTGAACTTCACCTGCCTGCACTTTTGTTGCATCCACATCGTGACCGTTGAGCAAATTGATAGTTTGAGCAACCATTTCCATATGCCCAAGCTCCTCAGCAGCTATATCAAGGAATAAATCCTTGATCTCGGGGTCCTTGATACGAAAGCTCTGTGACATATACTGCATTGCCGCTTTGAGTTCACCGTTTCCACCGCCGAGTTGTTCTTGGAGTAATACCGCATATTGCGGATTGGGTCTTTCTACTTCCACCGGATGAAAAAGAATCTTTTCGTGTTTGAACATATATTTTACCTCCAATTGCAGTTTCCTTTATTTTTAGCAATTAAAGGTAGATTATTCAACTCTTCTTAAATTCCTCGCCATTTATCAGATAATCTATCGAAACGTTAAAATACTTAGATAACTTATTCAGCATATCGAGGCTTGGTTCTCGCTTTCCGTTTTCATAATGGGAAAGAGCTTCCCTTGAAATATTCAAATCCATAGCAACTTTTAATTGGTTAAGGTTGCGCTCTTTTCGGATGGTTTTTAACCCTTTCATTAAATCACCTCTTGACATTATTGTAACAATTTGTTACAATAATTATGTTACAATATGTAACATCGAAGCTTCGTACATTTAAAAAGAAAGGACAAATAAAATGAAAAAAATACTATCAATAATATTGGCAAGCTTATTAATGCTTGGCTCATTCAACGTATTTGCAACCGACACGGCTGAACTTGAGAAATATGAGATTATAAAAGGCGATCCCGACGGGAATATGCGACTGGATGACAATCTGACTCGTGCAGAAGCCGTTACATTGCTTACAAGATTGTACGGATTTAATCCCGAAACAAGTGACGCTGCACCTGCAAACAATTTTCCTGATATGGAAAACCATTGGGCGTGCAATGCGGCTATGATTGCTAAAGGTCTCAGAATAGTGGATAAAGTGGACGGGGAAGCGTTCAATCCAGATGAAAATATACCTGCAGAGGAATTTATAAAAATGGTTATTTGTCTGTTAGGGTATCAGGAGGTTGCCGAGCAACATGGCGGAAGTCCGCACGGTTATTTAATAAAGGCTTCACAACTTGGTGTTACGAAAGGCGTTTCCATATCAACAGGAAGATTTGTAACTCGTAAAGATGCGGTACAGATGCTCAGTAACAGCCTTGATATTCCTCTTATGGTAATGACAAGTTTTAGTTTTAGCGAAGCTAACGAATACACCATTATGGACGGCAAAAACGGAGTTGAGTATCGCAGCTTAAGAACTATGCTTGAAGCAAAATAATTGGGCAGTCTAAACACCAAGTCATTGACTTGGTGTTTTTTCATATAATCACCTTTTTTTGGAACAATAACACAAGAGGTGATTGTATGAAATCCATATGGAATAATATCGATAAACCGGAGTTTAATCCGCTTGACTGTGACATCAAAACAGATGTTCTCATTATTGGCGGAGGAATGTGCGGTGTTTTATGTGCATATATGTTGAAAGAGGCAGGTGTGGACTGCACTTTAGTGGAGGCAGACAAAATCTTACACGGCGTAACAAACAACACTACGGCAAAGATAACATTGCAACACGGGCTTATATATGACAAAATAACAAAAAAGTATGGAGCTGAAAAAGCACAGCTTTATTACAAAAGCCAAAAAACAGCTATGGAGAAATTAAAGTCCCTTTCAATGGAAACAGACTGTGATTTTGAAGAAACAGGAAATGTGGTCTACTCATTGGATGACAGGGAAGCAATCGAAAGAGAAGTCCGAGCATTGGAAAAAATCGGTTGCAAGGCAGAGTTTTTGCAAAAAACCGAACTTCCTTTCAATATAGCAGGTGCGGTAAAAATAGGGGAGCAGGGGAAATTTCATCCGCTAAAATTTGCCTATGCAATCACAGACGGGTTAAATATATATGAAAACACCAAAATAGTTGAGCTGAAGCCTCACGAGGCAATAACAAATCACGGGAAAATTTCAGCTAAAAAAATTATTGTGGCGACACACTTCCCTTTCCTTAATAAACACGGCGGATATTTTCTTAAAATGTATCAGCACAGGTCGTATGTCATTGCTCTTGAAAACGTACCTGACATAAAAAATATGTATGTTGATGAATCAAAAGAGGGGCTTTCTTTCAGAACGCATCACGGCTTGCTTCTGCTTGGTGGCGGAAGTCACCGTACGGGAGGCAAAGGTGGTAACTGGGCGGAGCTTGAAAAAGTAGCGAAAAACTACTATCCCAAAGCAAAAGAAATTGAGCGTTGGGCAACGCAGGACTGTATGACACTCGATTCTATTCCGTATATTGGTCAGTATTCAAAATCAACTCCGGATTTGTATGTAGCAACAGGCTTTAATAAATGGGGAATGACATCTTCTATGGTATCGGCTATGCTTCTCAGTGATATGATATGCGGAAAAAAGAGTGAGTACCAGGAGCTTTATTCACCGTCAAGAAGTATTATTCATCCTCAACTTGCAATAAATATGTTTGAGTCTGTGAAAGGACTTATTACCCCCACAACTCCCAGATGTCCTCACCTTGGATGTGCGTTAAAATACAACAAAGCGGAGCATTCCTGGGACTGCCCGTGCCACGGGTCGAGGTTTGATGAGTCGGGTAAGCTGCTCAATAATCCAGCAACAGATGATAAAAATTAAAACAAGAGCTATTTAGAAAATTTTCTAAATAGCTCTTGACTTTTTGTGTGAATGATTATATAATGTATTTAGATAAATTTCTAAATAGAATTAAAGCTGGTGACACAAATGGGAATGAATGAAACATTAAAAGCCATCTCCGACCCGGTAAGAAGGGATATACTTTCCATGCTTAAAAAGGGAAGAAAATCAGCGGGAGAAATAGGCGAGCATTTCAATCTGACAGGTGCGACGGTTTCGTATCATCTGGCAAAACTGAAAAAAGCGGACCTTATTGCTGAGCAAAAGCATAAAAATTTTATATATTATGAACTTAACACATCGGTTTTTGAAGATGTGTTGCGGTGGATATATGCGTTAGGGGGGAATAAAGAATGAAATTGTTTAAATGGAGAATATTTGCTGTTACAAGTATAGTTTGTCTGTTGCCCATATTACTCGGGATTGCTCTTTGGAATGAACTTCCCGACAAAATGGCGATTCATTTTGACCTTTACGGCAATGCGGATAATTTTGCTTCAAAAGGTTTTGTGGTCTTCGGCCTGCCCGTGTTAATGGTGGCACTGCAGGCGTTTTGTTGTTTTATAAATGATATAAATGCATACAAACACGGAACACGAAAAAAACTTGAAACAGTAACAAAATGGATTATTCCCTGTCTTACTGTCGTTTTGCAAATAGTGACATTAGGCTATTCTCTGGGCTGGAATCTGGATATAAGAAAAACAGTAGCTTTTATTATAGGGGTTATTTTTCTTGTTATAGGTAATTACCTTCCGAAATTTGATTATATAAAGAACTACGATTTAGACACAGAAAAGGCAAGAAAAATCAACAGATTTATAGGCTATGAAACGGTTTTAATGGGAATTCTTTTTTTCATCAGTATTTTCCTGCCGCCTGTTGGAACAGCGGTATGTGTGGGACTTCTGATTCCGTATGCTGTTATAAGTGGCGCTTATACAATATTAACAGTTCGGAAGCAAAGTTGACTTTGAAATATGGATGTGGTACTATTATTGTATAAAAAACAAAGAAAAGAGGGGTATTATGAGTCCTGATGTAAAACAATGTGTGGATGCGCGTCTGAATTTTTTTGAACAGTATTATACTGTGCCTGAAATTGTGCAGGGGGATGTGGATGCTTTTCGTCGGGATGTACTTTCTTTGGCGGAAAACTGTGCTGATGCTACTGCGTTTGAAACAAATTTTGTTTCAAGCGGTTTAAATGACAGGTTCACAAATCTTATCACCCGTTGCACACCTAAACCCTACAGTATGACTGCGGAGGAAAAAACTGCTTCCGAAGAAGTAAAAAAGCAGATGAGAGAAGAAAACAAAGGACAGCTGGCAAAAGATATTGCAGGGGATGTAGCAGACAGCGTTTTGATGGAAATGGATAGTGATGCTCATTCAATGTCGCGCCAAATGATGATTGAAACAGGCGTATATGACGAATATACCCGTGCCACCAATGCGGTAGAGGATATTGGTTGGCTGGCAGGATCTTTGGGAAAATTGTTCAGAAAAAAGAAAGATAAAAACTAAGCAGTTTTTATTGTTTACTTTATTGCTTTTTTATGGTATAATGAGTAGAAATGGTCTAATGTTGGCCTTTGTTGTATAATTATATTAGAAAGACGAATTTATAATTTTACGGAGACTATCAATATGGACATTCTTACAAAACAAAAGAATATGACTGTTGATGAAAACTACGATATTGAAAATATCACAGAGCCTGAAAAATACAGTGCAAAAGTTCTTTCATCAATAGAGGAAACAGATGCTAAGTTACAGGACTTGTATACTGATATGGCTTTATCGGAACATCCGGAAAGCTATACGGAAAATGTACAGAGAAAAATCAGTTCTTATAAACGCACTTCCAATAACTTATTGAAAGCGTATAAGAAAACAATATCTATTACGGACGAGTTGAATGTAAGACACAGGGAACTTGTAAAGAAGAGAAAAATTAAAATTTTACCCAAAGCTCCCGCAAACTCTATAATTGATTTACAGGAAAGTCAGGCGGAGCATTTTGCAAGGGGAATGAACATTTATAAGGTTCTTCTCATCTGCTACATAGGAAGCTTCTTGGGTGTTGTTATAGAAATGCTGTGGTGGTACTTAAAACGTGGCGTATGGGCAAGCAGAGCAGGACTGGTGTTCGGACCGTTCAATCTTCTGTACGGTGCCGGCGCTGTTGTTATGAGTATTGCTTTGTACAAGTTCCGCAATAAAGGAAGAAAGCTATCTTTTATCGGAGGATTTCTTGTAGGTACCGTGGTAGAATACGCCTGTTCACTTTTCCAGGAAATTATATTTGGCAGCAGAAGTTGGAATTACAGCAACAAGCCTTTTAACATAAACGGCAGAGTGTGTCTTATATATTCTTTAATATGGGGTGTGCTTGGTATTTACTGGGTTAAGACCATTTATCCATGGATTACAAAACTTATTTTAAAAATCCCCCGCAGAGTTGGTAAAATATTTACCTGGGCAATGTTTGCGTTTTTGGTGTTTAACGCTATCGTTACAATCCTTGCTACATATCGTTGGTCTCAGCCTGGAATTGAAAATACAAGTGCGTTCTGGGGATTTATAGAGCAGTGTTTTCCCAATGAAAGAATGAAAGTTATTTTCCCGAATATGAAATTTTTTAAGTAATTAAGAAGCAGAGTACAGACATACTCTGCTTTTTTTGTAATTTTTTGACTAAATAACCAAAAGATGTTGACAAATCAACATCTTTTGGTTATAATAGACTTGTTGATTTATCAACAAGTCTATTTTTGTAGGAGAAAGCATTATGGTAGGACGATTTGAAGTTTTTACATTGGGTTTGTCAGAAATAATGTCGAGCTGGACTAAAATTGCCTCTGACGAAATGAAGCCTTTCGGCTTAAAAGGAACATATGTAATTTACCTTATTGCTTTGTATAAACATCCGGAGGGGCTTACATCTGCTAACTTAAGTGAGATGTGTAACCGTGATAAAGCTGAAGTTTCCCGCGCAATTAAGGCATTGGAATCAAAAGAACTTATTGTTCGCGAAAACACCACGGTAAACGGCTATAGAGCAAAGATAACCTTGACCGAAAAGGGGAGAGAATCCACAAAAGCCCTTAGAGAGAGAGTAAAACTTGCGGTGGAAAAAGGCGGAGAGGGTCTCAGCGAAAAGGAAAGAGACAGTTTTTATTCAGCTCTTGAAATTATTTCTGCCAATTTAAAGAAAATCAGCAGGGAAGGACTATAAAATGAACCCATTCAAAAAAGCGTTTTGCAGAGTATATCAGTTTTGCTTCCATCTGGCACTACCTGTACTTCCGTACAGAGAGCCCAAAATTCTTAAAAACGTGAATGAAATCCCTGCAGAAATTAAAAAACTTAATCTTAAAAAAGCACTTATCATAACAGATGAATTTTTAAAAAAATCCGGTGCAACGGAGGAGATGGAGCTTTCGCTTTACGGAAACAATATTGAATTTATTACCTATGACAAAACCCGTCCAAACCCCACAACCGCAAATGTGGAGGAGGCGCTTAAGTTATATAACCGAAAGGAATGTCAATGTCTCATTGCTTTTGGTGGTGGTAGTGCAATAGACTGCGCAAAGGCGGTAGGTGCGAGAGTGGCTTCCCCGAAAAGAAGCCTTGATAAACTAAAAGGGACGTTAAGAATATTTCGGAAAATACCTGCACTTTTTGCCGTTCCCACAACGGCAGGAACAGGAAGCGAGGTCACAGTTACCGCGGTTATTACCGATGCCGAAAAGAAGCATAAGTACACAATGAATTCTTTTCCGCTTATTCCTCACTATGCAGTGCTCGACCCGAAAGTGACATACACACTCCCCAAACACCTTACCTCTACCACGGGTATGGATGCTCTTACCCACGCTGTGGAGGCTTATATAGGAAGATCCACAAGTAAGGAGACTCGCCGCCTTTCCAAAGAAGCGGTAAAGCTTATATTTAAAAACATAGAAACTGCATACAGTGAGCCTGAAAATTATACGGCAAGAGAAAATATGCTAAAGGCAGCTTACAAAGCAGGAATTGCTTTTTCAAAGTCCTATGTGGGATATGTACACGCCGTAGCTCATTCATTGGGCGGTCAATATAATGTTCCTCATGGTCTTGCAAATTCCGTACTGCTACCTTGTTTTTTGGAAGCATACGGAGAAAAAATCCACAAGAAACTTTACGACCTGGCAGTATACTCAGGTGTTGCAGACGAAAATGATACACATAAAGCTGCCGCAGAAAAATTCATTGAAAAAGTAAAGACGTTAAATGGAAATATGAATATTCCAAAGAAAATAGCGGGAATAAAGGAAGAAGATGTTCCTCTTATGGCAAAACACGCCGATAAAGAAGGAAATCCTCTCTATCCCGTACCCGTATTGATGAACGCACAAGAACTTGAGAAATTTTATTTTTCGGTAATGGAGTAATTGTATGAATATTGAAGAAATCCTTGTAAGGCAACGGGCATTTTTTGCAACGGGGCAGACAATTCCTGTTAAATTTCGCATAGAAATGCTCAAAAAACTTTATAAAGCTGTAAAGACAAACGAAAAAGAAATTAACGACGCACTAAAAGCCGACTTGGGGAAAAGCGATTTTGAGGGTTTTATGTGTGAGGTTGGTTTATCCCTTACGGAAATCAGCTATATGATAAAGCACACCAAAAAATTCGCAAAGAGAAAAATATGCTATACACCCATTCCGCAATTTGCATCTACAAGTTTTAAAAAGCCGTCACCTTACGGCAACGTGCTTATTATGAGCCCGTGGAACTATCCTTTCCTCCTTACGATAGATCCGCTTGCAGATGCTATTGCGGCGGGTAATACCGTTGTGGTTAAGCCCAGCGCATATTCCCCTGAAACAAGCAAAATTGTAGAGAAAATTATAAAAGAATGTTTCCCTCCCGAATATGTTTCTGTGGTAACAGGCGGAAGAAAAGAAAACAGTGAGCTTTTAAACCAGAAGTTCGATATGGTGTTCTTTACAGGCAGTCAGGCGGTAGGGAAGGAAGTTCTTAGAAAATGCAGCGAGCATCTTACTCCTGCTGTGCTTGAACTTGGCGGAAAAAGTCCCTGTATAGTAGATTCTACAGCAAAAATTAAGCTTGCAGCAAAAAGAATTGTTTTCGGAAAGTATCTTAACTGCGGTCAGACCTGTGTTGCTCCTGACTACATTCTTTGCCAGAAAGATGTAAAAGACGAGCTTGTAGCGGAAATTGTAAAGCAAATTAAAAAACAGTACGGCGAAAGTCCTCTCAGAAACCCCGACTACGGCAAAATTATAAACGAAAAACATTTTGACAGGATTAACGGACTTATTGATAAAGATAAGATTGTAATCGGGGGAGAATCAGACAGAAACACTCTTCAGATTGCACCTACCGTAATGGATAATGTAACCTTTGACGATGCCGTTATGCAGGAGGAGATTTTCGGACCGGTACTTCCAATAATCACTTATGATAAGTTTGAAGATTTGTTCGGAATACTGCACGGCATGCAGAAACCTCTTGCACTTTACATATTCTCTCAAAACCGCAAAAACATCAATTCGTTGCTGGAGCGAATTTCTTTCGGCGGAGGTTGTATAAACGATGTTGTTATACACCTTGCAACAAGCGAAATGGGCTTTGGCGGTGTTGGTGAAAGCGGTATGGGAAGTTACCACGGAAAGACAGGCTTTGATGCATTTTCCCATACAAAAAGTATTGTTGATAAAAAGACATTTATGGATTTACCCATGCGCTATCAGCCGTACGACAGAAAAATCAACGGTAAACTCTTGAAAATGTTTTTAAGATAAGATAAAATTAAAATATATTATATAAGGTGGGTAAAAATTATGGCTATTCAGTACTATGATGTGCAGCCCTTTTCATCTCTTCGCGAAATGTTGGAGCTTGCAAAAAATGAATCAGGCGAAAAAATTGCCTATATGTTTAAGGGCAAAAATAAGGAAGTATGCGAAAGAACATACGCAGAATTTTACGAGGATGTATATTCACTGGGTACTGCCCTTGCGGAAAAAGGAATCAGCAAGAAGCATATTGCCTGCATCGGTGAAAACAGCTATAAGTGGATAAATACTTTCCTTACAACACTTCTTTCTGACTGTGTATTTGTAGGTATCGATAAGGAGCTTCCTCAGGCAGATTATCTTCATATTATGGAGGACAGCGACAGCAATGTTATCTTCTATCAAGGCAAGTATGAAGAAACTCTACGCGAAAACAGAGATAAACTTTCTAATGTTAAATTCTTTGTAGGCTTCGACCGTGAAGAGCATGACGGAGATTTCCTTTCTTTTGACCTTCTTCTGGAAGAGGGAAGAAAGCTTTATAAGGATGGAGTTAAAAGCTATGTTGATATGAAAAATGACCTTGAAGCCATGAAAATGCTTGTATATACATCGGGCACAACAGGACTTGCCAAGGGTGTTATGCTCAGTGAGAAAAACCTTATTTCCCTTGTTTATAACGGACTTCGTACAGCTACAATTTATACAAAATGTCTTTCCATTCTTCCGTATCATCATACATATGAAGCGGTTTGCGGTATCCTCGTAGGTATTCACCATAGAGTTGCTCTCTGCATCAACGAAAGCCTTCGTATGATTGCAAAGAACCTTAATCTTTATAAACCCGACTATATGTATGTGGTTCCTGCAGTTGCGTTGGCACTTCATAAAAATGTCCTTAAGAATGCTGAGAAGCAGGGCAAACTTAAGCTTATGCTCACAATGATGAAAGTCAGCAATGCACTTCGTAAGGTTGGTATTGACCTTCGCAGAAAGCTCTTCAAGTCAGTCCATGAGGGCTTAGGAGGAAATCTGCTTGAGGTTGTATGCGGTGGCGCACCCATTCCTGTTGATACTGCATACTTCTTTGATGCAATCGGTATTATGATTCTTAACGGATACGGCATCACAGAATGTTCTCCCCTTGTAAGTGTTAATAGCCCCAAGGACAGCGACTACAGAACAGTTGGTTATCCGCTTCCTTGTCTTGAAGTTAAGGTTGACGAACCCGACGAGGACGGAATCGGTGAAATCTGCGTTAAGGGTGACACCGTAATGCTTGGCTACTACAAAAATCCCGAACAGACCGCAGAAGTAATCGTTGACGGTTGGTTCCATACAGGCGACTATGGTTATATAAATAAAAAAGGTCAGATTCTTATTACCGGCAGAAAGAAGAATATCATCGTCCTTGATAATGGTAAGAATATCTATCCGGAGGAACTTGAAAAGTATATCTATATGCTTCCCTATGTAAAGGATGCTGTTGTATACGATTCAACAGATGACGGTAAGGTAATTCTCTGTGCAGAAATTTATCCCGATCCCGAGCTTTTAGGTGACAGTGACATCAATGCAGATGTTCACAGAGTGCTTGCCGAGCTTCCTTCTTACAAGCAGATAAGTAAGATTGTTCTCCGTGATACTGAATTCCCCAAGAATGCTTCTCAGAAAATCGTAAGAGGCAAGATTGAAAAGAAATAAATAACAAAAAAAGAATCCGCATCGCGGATTCTTTTTTTATACGATAATTTCGCATTTTGCATTAAGTTCTTTGTAAGGTACATCAAATACAGCCACGTCAACATCATCTATTGAAGAAAAAGTGTATGGTGATTTGCGGTTGAACTTCTGACTGTCACAAAGGAAGACACTTTTGTCGGAGTTTTTCATCATAAGCTTTCTTAAATAAATACCGTCTTCGCTTGGGCTGGAAATTATACCATCTTTATCAAGGCTGTTTAACGAAAAAAAGAAAATATCAGTATGTATTTCCGAGATGGCTCTATAACATTCCGGACCTGACAGAGTAAAGGAGTTGTTTGTGTTAAATCCACCGAGACAATGCACGTTTATTCCGTGGTTAACTGCATCTATTGCTGTAAGCATATTATTAGTGAAAAGAGTTATGTTTTTGTGGTTAGCAATATAGGGAATTAAAAAACTTGCACTACTGGAACTGTCAAGCATAATATACTGCCCGTCACAAATCAGCGAAGAAGCTTTCTTCGCTATTTTTTTCTTTGCCGCAGTATTTATCTCCATTCTGTTTTCAACAGGAATAATTTTACTTGCAGTTTCCGGCAAAGAAGCACCACCGTGAGTTCTTTTTAAAAGATGTAAGTTCTGAAGTTTGGTTAAATCTCTGCGGATGCTTGACGGGGAAGTATAGGTTAACTCGGACAGTTTTTCTACTGTTAAAGAAATGTTCTCTTGCAGTAGCTCCAGTATTTGTTCTTGCCTTTTTGAAATGCTCATTATAATCACCTTTTTCTGCGCGTTTTGATAAAAATGTGCTCATTGTACCTAAAATGACGCCGCATATTGCGAAAAAATGCTCGTTTGATTATAATTATAGCAGAAATGAAAGAGAAGTCAAGGAGGAACCAACAATGAGAAAAATTTTGACATTTCTGCTGGCTTTTACGGTTATGTTTTCAACTGTATCAGCCTTTGCTTTTGATCCAGGCGAACACAATACATTTACTGAAATCGGTACTTGGGACATGTCTCAAGCCAACGACACACATTCGGTAACTTTATCGGGAACAGAAACAACTGTAACCTACGAAAATGGTGTGCTTGTAAATACGATTGCTGAAGGTCCTGTTTTGGACAGAATTACTTTTACGGGAGCAAGTGGGAATATTTCAAGCGGAGATTGGGCGTATTTTGAGCTCAATATTGATATAACGAATATATCTCAAAATGATTCCGACCGATTGAGATGGACATTAAGACGTGACGGTACAAGCGTTCTTGGAAATGTCAGA
>SVJW01000061.1 GCA_015068735.1 Oscillospiraceae bacterium | reverse complement strand
AGTTCTACTTCAGAACAACTGACGTTACAGGTGTTATCTCTCTTCCCGAGGGTACAGAAATGTGTATGCCTGGCGATAACGTAACAATCTCTGTTGAGCTTATTACACCTATCGCTATCGAAGAAGGTCTTCGTTTCGCTATCCGTGAAGGCGGTAGAACAGTTGGTTCTGGTGTCGTTTCTGCTATCGAAGCTTAATCTATACTAAAACCTATTAAAAGAGTGTGCATTTTGCACACTCTTTTTTGTGTGGAATTAAATATGTAATTTCAACTATTTTGAAAAAAGTTGAAAAATTTTCAAAATAGGGGACGACTTTCGGCAAACTGTGTTATACAGTACCTTTACAAAAATAAAGGGAGGCTGTATAATGGAAACAACCGAAAGCAAAAAGTGGAAAATGTGGAGGGCAATCCTGGATTTAAAAACATGTCGAGATTGCCGCGAAAAACATGGGAAGATTTATGAAATAAAAGAAAAAGTAATTCCTCCGCCACCTCTGCATAGATTTTGTCGGTGCCAAATCGTAAAACTCAGAGCGATTCTCGCAGGAAATGCTACTAAATCAGGAGTAATGGGTGCAGATTGGTGGATAAAGTATTATGGAAAATTGCCTGATTATTATATAAGCAGGGAAGAAGCTAAATCATTAGGTTGGAAACCCAAAAAAGCTAATTTGGGACAGTCTGCACCAGGAAAAATGATGTTTGGGGGAGAATATTTCAACGACAATGGAAAACTACCTCAAAAAGCAGGGCGAAAATGGTATGAGGCAGACATTAATTATGAGACAGGAGAAAGAAATAAATCAAGAATTCTTTTTTCAAATGATGGACTTATTTTTGTTATATATGACCATTACGAAACTTTTTACGAAATTAAATGAGGAGGGTATTTTATGGAACAGATAACAGTAGATTTTACAGGGTGTAAATATTGGGGAGAAATACATAAAATCTTAAAGAAGACATTTGATTTTCCCGATTATTACGGAGAAAATCTTGATGCCTTGTGGGATTGTTTGCGTGATTATAATGATGAAGATATAATTCAGGTTTATGTTAAAGGCGTAAATCAAATACCCAAGGAATTATCGGAACATATGAAGGGCATTTTGAAAATATTCGATCGTGTCCATAAAGAAACACCCAATATAACCTTTGAGGTGATAGATTAAGAAACCGTCATGTTGATGGGAAAGGTTTAAATCTGGGGTTTGTCTTATTAAATTATCTCATACACACTTTTAAATTGACTACCAATTTTGACTACCATAACACCGATTATTACTGTGTATTTCTGCATAGTGGAATCGTGGTGGCATACTATTTCTGGGCATTTCTGATTAAAGCCATATACCTATTAAATGAACAGTAGGTTCTGGTGTCGTTTCTGCTATCGAAGCGTAAGTTAATATTTTAACTTGATTAAAAAGAGTGAGCAATATGCTCACTCTTTTTTGCGTTTTAAACTATTATTCTTATATATTAATATCAAGGCCATCGAAAAAATCGTCATATGTGCAGTTGTAGATCTTCTTTAATTCAATAATTATGCTCGCTTTAATATTAAGTTCTCCAGCTTCATATTTTGCATAGGTGCTACGACCGATATCACATCCACGACGTTGAAGTTCAGCACAAAGCTTTTCTTGTGATATATCGTGGTCAAGCCGGAGCTTCCTTAAATTATCACCCATATTTCTGTCGCGTCTTATTTTTTGTTCCATAAATTATACCCCACAATCCGTTTTGACCAGTATTGGTTGCAACTATTTATATTGTATGGTATAATCAAGAAAAATATTGTCCGTGATACTGGTCAATAAATGCATGGAGTGATAATTATGGAAGCAAAAAAACATACATGTTGTTTTTTCGGGCACAGAAAAATAAAAGTAACCGATGAATTGGTAAAAAACTTAAAAGGAATAATTGAGAATCTAATTACGCAAAAACAAATTGATACTTTTCTATTTGGTAGCAAAAGCGAATTTGACAAACTATGTCTGAAAACTGTTACCGAACTAAAAAATAAATACCCCATATTAAAAGAATTTATGTGAGGGCAGAATTTCCGTATATTGATGAAAGCTATAAATTGTATCTTTTGGAAAGTTACGAAGATACATATTTCCCCAAAAAAATAGAAAATTCAGGTAAGGCGGTATATGTTGAGCGAAACTACGAAATGATTGACAATAGTTTATATTGCGTAATTTATTATGATGAAAATTATTCACCATTTAACTCAAAAAGCGGTACAAAACTTGCTTATGATTATGCCGTTAAAAGAGATGTTAAAATTATAAATGCTAAATAAAGAGGAGAAGCTCCTGCAATCTGCAGAAGCTTCTCCTCTTTATGAATAAGACAATGAAAAAACTTAAGCCGAGGGGAGTGGAACCCCATAAGCCATAAACTTGATAAATTTGTACACTTTCAATTTGTCGTCCTTGAAAGGCGACAGCCTATCTTCGTCCTCCGTATTGAAATCGTCCTAAATTTCTCTACGTTTAAGGTCGAAGAGTTTTAGAACAACAAATTTTGATGGAAGACAAGGGAAATTATGTGGATAATACTGCACTGTATATGCATAGAATTTTCCGTAGTATTACGCAAAATTTGCGTTTTAAAACCTTATGGGATTCACTCTCCTCGGCTTTATACATTATGTCCTTTTTCTATTATTTTATCGGCTATGATTTTTGCGTATGCGTGGCATTTTTCCTCGCTTTCGCTTTCAATCATAATTCTGATTACCGGCTCTGTACCGCTCTGTCTCAAAAGAACTCTTCCTTTTCCACCGATTAGCTTATCTACTTCATCCTTTGCACCGAGCACATCGGAATCGGAAAGGACTGCACCCTTATCCTTTACACGGATATTCTGTGTATACTGGGGATAAAGCTTAACAGGTGCTGCAAGTTCGGCAAGGGGAAGTTTAGAATCGCAAATTTCCTCAGTAATCATAATTGCGGTAAGAATTCCGTCGCCTGTTGTAGCGTATTTTTTAAGAATAATATGCCCTGACTGTTCTCCACCGAGACCGTAATCATTTTCCTGCATACATTCGTAAACAAATCTGTCGCCAACATTGGTCTGCACGCATTTTATTCCTATTTCGGAAAGACTTGAGAAAAGACCGCTGTTTGACATAATGGTTGCAACAAGGGTATCGTCGTTGAGAATTCCTCTTGATTTAAGGCGCTTGCCCAAAATGTACATCATTGCATCGCCGTCTACAACATTTCCGTTAGAGTCAACAGCAATACACCTATCTGCATCACCGTCAAAAGCAAAACCAACATCCAGATGTTGCTCTTTAACAACTTTGCAAAGATTTTCAATATGTGTGGAACCGCAGTTCTCATTAACGTTAAGACCGTTAGGGTCTGCACCTATTACGGTAGTTTGCGCACCCAATGCACCAAATACGGATTTTGCAATCATCCAGGAAGCGCCGTTGGCACAGTCAAGACCGATTTTAAGATGCTTGTATGAATGTGAAGCAAGGGAAATAAGATATCCCACATAACGGTTTCTACCCGATGCATAGTCGACAATGCATCCTATTTTTTCTCGTGTGGCAAGGGGGAGATCGTCTCCTGTTACTCCGATTGCACTTAAATTCCCGTCAATATATGCTTCTATAAGAGGAGTTGTTTCGTCATCAAGCTTTTCACCGTAGCGGTTAATTACCTTAATTCCGTTATCATAAAAGGGGTTGTGTGATGCTGTAATCATAATACCGCAATCAAACTCATCCTGCCTTGTTACATAGGAAACGCTGGGTGTTGTGGTAACGTGAAGCATATACGCATCAGCACCTGATGCCGTAATACCGGCAACAATGGAATATTCCAACATATAGCTTGAACGGCGGGTGTCTTTTCCTATTACAATCCTGGGACGATAGCCTGCTTTCTGACAGCCGGAAAGGGGAGATGCGTAGTACCAACCTAAAAATCTTCCCACTTTGTAAGCCTGCATAGATGTCAATGTAAGATTGGCTTCTCCTCGGAAACCGTCTGTTCCGAAATACTTGTTTTTGCCTTTTTCGGCAGGTAATTTATGAGCAAGATTTATTTTATCCTGCAAAAGCTCATCTGCAGTAATATCAAACAGTTCACAAAGAAGCAAGACTTTGTCAATCTGCGGAAGTGCCTGATCCATTTCCCATTTGGAAACGGACTGGCGTGAAACTGATATTTTTTCAGCCAATTGCTCCTGAGAAATATCGGCTGCAACCCTGAGTGCGGCGATTTTTTCACCAATTGTCATAGTAAACACAACTCCTTACAAACTACCATTTTAATAAATTATAGCAAAATTATATCTTTCTATCAATCAACTTGAGTTGGAAATTATTGCAACCACAGGTTGACAAAAAAGCAGCAACAACGTATGATATATATGCTTATTATAGCAAAAAAGAAAAGCTATGTAAAGTGCTGTTTGCAAAATACATAGCTTTTGTGTTATTTTTTTTCTACTATATTCTCTTCTGATTTGAAAATTGAATTTTCTTTTATGTAACCTCTTACCCTGGAAAGGGGATAAATTGTACAGTTCCTGCCAACCACCGTTCCCGGACAAAGGACACTGTTGCAACCAACTTCGGTAAAGTCACCAACCATTGCACCGAATTTTTTCATACCTGTTTCAATCTTCTCATCACCGTTTTTTATGGTAACGAGGGTCTTGTCGCTTTTTACATTAGATGTAACGGCGCCTGCACCCAAGTGTGATTTATAACCCAGTACGGAATCGCCTACATAGTTAAAATGGGGAATCTGCACATTGTCGAAAATAATTGCATTTTTCATTTCTGTAGAATTTCCCACTACGCAGTTCTTTCCGACAATCACTCCGCCTCGGATAAATGCACAATGCCTTACTTCTGCCCCGTCATCAATGATACATGGTGCGGCAATAAATGCCGTGTGAGCAACCTTTGCCGATTTGGAAACCCAGACATTAGGCGAAATTTCATCAAAATTTTCTTTATCAAGTTTCTGCCCCAGTTGAATAGTAAACTCCTTTATTTTAGGGAGTACCTGCCAGGGATATTCGCAGTTTTCAAACACTTCTGCGGCAATTGTTTTTTCAAAATCAAAAAGTTCATTAGTTTTCATAATCTCTTCACCACCTGTTTTTATTCTATACACAATAATCTTTTTTTGCAACATTTTTTTGAAAAATCCCAAAAGTTTCCATTAAAATAATTGCAATATCGACAATTTTCGTGTATACTGTTAGGTATGCGTGAGGTGAATTATGAAAAAGACATATAAATATATTTCATTGATAGCTTTTGCAATTGCAATGATTGTTATAACTATTATTGCAATACCCCTTATACAGTCGGTTAAAGAACCGGAAGAATTCAAGGAATTTATCGGAAAATTCGGTGCATTCGGCATTGTGGTGATGTTCCTTATACAAGTTGCACAGATAATTGTCGCCCTGATTCCCGGTGAAGTCATTGAATTTATGGCAGGCTGTATGTATGGCTGGGTTTGGGGGCTTATGTTATGTCTTGCCGGAATAGCATTGGGTCAGGTTCTGATTTTCAAAATGGTTAAAAAGTTCGGCAAGGAATTTGTGGAAGCTGCAGCAGGCAGTAAAGCAATGGAAAAGTTTAAATTCTTAAACGATGAGAAAAAATTGAAAGCTACCATATTCCTGCTGTTTTTCGTTCCCGGAACACCAAAGGATCTGATTACATATGCAGTTCCTTTTACACCCATTAAGCTCAGGGATTTTATTATTCTGACACTCGTTGCAAGAATTCCGTCTGTCGTATCTTCTACTTACGCCGGCGATGCTTTTGTAAAAAGTAATTACAGAACGCTTCTTATAGCTTACGGGTTGATTCTTATTGTGTCGGCTATTGGCCTCGGGGTATATAAAATATACGAAAAGAAAAAAACAACTAAGGAAAACTGATAAGAAAGGGGGTGTAAAAAACTCAGGTTTTTTGCACCCCCTTTTATTATCCGATATAATCTTCTATAAATTTTACTATTTCATCCAATGACTCAAATTCAATACCTTTGCGAAGCATTTCACGGTCATCCTTGGGAAGAAAGACAATGGGAACATCATAACTGCTGTGAAGCTTTTCATTGCCGCTTGAATCCTTTTTGTAAAGGGCGATTTTTCCGTTTTCCTCTTTAAGAACAAAAGTTTCTTTTATGGATTTGGCAGGTGTTTCTTCAGCTTCTTTTCCTCCTGAAACAGGATTGATGGCGGTAAGATCCGTTTTTACCGGAGTTATATTTTGTTTTACCTGTGCAAGATTCTGTGCAATATTATCTTTTCTTGCAGCAGTAACCCCGAAGAAATAACCAATCATGGAACAGGAGAATACAGACACCAAAATAATGCAAACTAATAAAACCGACCTGACTTTCATATAAAACGCCTCCGTAAAGTGTGTAAGTTAACGCGATTTAAAACCTTATAAGTTCTTTGTTGCTGTTATTTTGTGCATAAGATTGCATATTATACAAATAAAATGCTTTTTGTAACACTTTTTTAATTCTTTGGTGTTATACTGAATTATGTATAAGTAAAAGGAAAAGTGTTTTTTCTTTAATTATCGAAAAAGACCGCATCAGGAGGTGCGAAACTATGGAAAAGAAACCGGTGGGCAGACCTCGTAAAAAACCGGAAACTACCGGAAAAGGTGCCAAATCGAGATCTAAAGCTATAACAAGAAAGCAAATAATGCTCAGAGTGCTCGCAGGGATTGGTATAACCCTGGGTGTAATTATTGTTGCCGTTATTGGCCTTATTGCAGGATCTTTTGTGGGTTATGTGGAAGATACCGAGCTGGTTGACGTTGAAAATATGAGGCTGAATCTTACCTCCTTTATCTATGTTCAGGATTCTGAGACAGGGGAATACATTGAATACGAGCAGCTTTATGATACAGAGAACAGAATCTGGGTTTCAGGATCCGATATTCCGAAAAATTTGAAAAATGCTTTTGTAGCCATTGAGGATGAGCGCTTTTATTCTCACAGCGGTATAGATTGGAAGAGATTTATCGGTGCAACATTCCAATATATTACAAAAAGCGGTAGTTCCAGCTATGGCGGAAGTACAATCACACAGCAGCTTATTAAAAACCTGACACAGGATGACGACTATTCCATCAGGCGTAAAGTACAGGAAATATACCGTGCATATAATCTTGAAAAAGAACTTTCCAAGGACGAAATTCTGGAATATTATCTGAATACTATTTATCTCAGCCAGAAGTGTAACGGTGTAGGAAGTGCTTCCATTACTTATTTCGGAAAACACGTATCGGAGCTTTCATTGGCAGAATGTGCTGTTCTTGCAGGTATTACCAAATATCCTACAAAATATGACCCCCTTATAAATCCTGAAAATAACCGTGAACGCCAGCTTGTAATTCTGAAGAAAATGCTGGATCTTGGGTATATAAGCAAAAAAGAATATGAAGAGGCAAAGGCAGAAGAAGTTCAGTTCATGCCCAGACAGTCAGAGGAAGATCAACAGTATCAGAGTTATTTCACCGACGCCGCAATAGAGCAGGTTGTACAGGATATGATGACAGAGTACAGCTACACCAGAGAATACGCTATGAAAATTCTCTATAACGGTGGATTGAAAATCTATATTTCCATGGACCCCAATGTACAGCAGGCAATGGATACGGTCTATAACGATCCGTCAGCTTTTCAGAAAACATCGGCTGCAGTGCAGCCTCAGTCATCCATGGTAATTATGGATCCGTATACAGGTCTTGTTAAAGGTCTTGTGGGCGGAAGAGGGGAGAAAACAGGTAATCTTACCCTTAACCGTGCGACACAGACTCTTCGTCAGCCGGGATCAACCATTAAACCCTTGACAGTATACGCTCCGGCAATTGAGTACGGGCTTGTAACCCCATCTACAATCGTAAATGATGCTCCCGTTTCATTCGGATCATGGTCTCCCAGAAATGATGACAGAAGTTTTTCAGGAAGAATTACTGTTGCAACTGCGCTCAGGGGATCAAGAAACGTTCCTGCTTCAAAGATTTGTAATTATCTTACAGCAGAAGCGGCATTTGACTTTATGAAGAACAATCTCCATGTCAGCACCCTTGTAAAAGAGCGTAAGGAAAACGGAAAAGTTCTTAGTGATGTGGGCTTGGCACCTATTGCATTAGGTGGTCTTACAGACGGCGTAACTGTAATTGATATGTGTGCTGCGTATTGCGTGTTCCCCAATGGCGGTAAATATATCAAGCCTTCTCTCTACACAAAAGTAGAGGATTCTAAAGGTAATATCCTTTTGGAGCATAAGGCAGAAGAACAGATTGCCATGAGCGAAACAACAGCAGAAAGTATGATAGGAATGCTTCAGGGCGTTGTAACAGGCGGTACGGGAACATCTGCACAGATTTCCGGTATGAGAGTTGCCGGTAAAACAGGTACAACCTCCAGTAATCATGACAGATGGTTTGTAGGATTTACACCGTACTATGTCGGTGCAGTTTGGTTTGGCTATGATCAGCCGGCTCCGCTCAGAGGATTTTCTTCTAATCCGGCAGCAGTAGCATGGAGAAAGGTTATGACACCGATTCATAAATCCTTGCCGAACAAGGCATTCCTTGAAGATGAGGAAGCAGGTAAGTACAATGTTATGGTTTGTGCCGACAGCGGAATGCGTGCAACTCCGGGATGCGACCATCTTACAAGCAAAAAATATAAAACAGGAAATGTTCCTTCTAAAAGATGTACATTGCATCCGTATTCGTTTAACAAAAACGAGCTGAATTCCGGAGTAGTCATAGAGGTGGATGAAGAGATTGAAGGAATTGTGGAAGATCCGGAAGGTGGAGAAGGTGGAGCACCCGGCGAAGGAACTCCCGGTGAAGTTCCGAATGTTCCGGGAGAAAATTCCGGCACGGATACCCCGACTACACCAACAACTCCCCAAACGCCACCCGTTACGGAACCACCTGTGACACCAACAACTCCGGAGGACTTCCCCGGGGGAATATAAAGGTTATAAGGAGATAAAAAATGGATTTTAAAGAGTATATTATAAAAAGAAATAAGAGCAAAATAGAAGTTTTTTACACAGTGCTTTTGTATCTGCTGGCAAGCGTGATTTCAGTTTTTGTGTTGCTTTTATTGTTTAACCCTATGTTAGGTGGAATATGGCTTCTTTTAATAGTAGGTGTATTCTTCGGCGCACATAAGCTGTCAACTAAGTTTAACCGGGAATATGAGTATATAATAACAAAAGACATTGTGGATATTGATGTTATATACAATGCGGCATCAAGAAAACGACTTATATCTTTTTCTGTGCATGAAGTGGAAGAAATTGCTCCTGCAAAAGACAAAGATACTTCAGACGATAGGGGCTACAGCAAAGTAATCAATGCGACAACCAATACAAAAGGCGCGAAGATATATTCTGTGGTTCTGGAGAAAGAGGGCAAGGTACTGATAAAGTTTGAACCTCCATTCTCTATGCTTGAGATAATGAAAAAGCTTGAGCCTCGTAAGGTTGTTATAAATGAATAATAAGGAATTGATGTAAATGTTATTTTTATCTGTTAATATGATAAGAGAGGCGGAAAAACACGCCTTGGAAAACGTTTCGTCTATGCACCTTATCGAAAATGTCGCCAAAGTGTGCTTTGAAGAATTAAAAAATTTTGGTTCTGTAAGAGTTTACTGTGGTAAAGGTAATAATGGCAGTGACGGATACGCCACTGCCATTATTTTAAAGAAACACGGAAAAAGAGTTGAAATTGTTCCCGTGGCGGAGCCGGAAAGCCCGGAGTGTCAACTTCTTTATCAGAAGGCGCTGGATGAAGAAATCCCCATTACACACGGGGTAACATTTCCTACTGAGGAATTTGAGTGTAGCCTTGATGCTATTTTCGGAATAGGAATAAAGGGCGAAATTACAGACAGTAACATTATCCGTGCAATAGAAACAATCAACGCATCTGACGGATATGTAGTTTCCTGTGACGTCCCCAGCGGAATGGACAGCGATACGGGAAAGGCGTGCGGCATTTCGGTAAAAGCTGATAAGACTGTTACATTCACTGCACCGAAAAGGGGTATGCTTTCTAACGAAAGTGTAGATTTGTGCGGTGAAATAGTAATTGCAGAAGTGGGAATTCCCGTTGATTATAACACAATTACTGAAAGCACCTGTGTTCCACTTACAAAGAAACTGTTGAAAACAATGATACCTGCGAGAAGCCGCTATTCTCATAAAGGAACTTTCGGAACAGCAGTAATTGTAGCAGGAAGCAGGTCAATGTCGGGTGCAGCAGCAATGGCTGCAATGGCTGCGGTGAGAAGCGGTTGCGGTATGGTTAAAATCGTCGCTCCGTCACCCATATGTGCAGTTTTGAATATACTGGTAAAGGAAGCAATTGTAATTCCCGTTCCCGAACAAAACGGTGTAATGCTTCCCAATCTGTCGCCTGAGGCGATAAATGCCATTAAAACGGCGAGCAGTGTCTTAGTCGGTTGTGGAATAGGTAAAGGTGATCACGATCTTCTTATTTCCAATATACTTAATGCGGCATCCTGCCCTGTAATTGTTGATGCAGATGGAATTAACGCCCTTTCGGGAAAAATGAAAATCGTGCAGAACAAAAACGTTCTTCTTACTCCTCATCCCAAGGAATTTTCCCGTATAAGCGGATACGACATTTCTCTTATTGAAAGCCGAAGAATACAGTCGGCAGATAAGTTTGCCCGTGAAAACGGTATACATCTTCTCCTGAAAGGTGCAAGAACCGTTATCACCTACGGCGGAAGCAATAAGTATGTGTGTCCTCTTGCCACAAGTGCCCTTGCGAAAGCAGGAAGCGGTGACATTCTGGCAGGTATTATAGCATCTTTTGCGGCACAGGGACTTTCTCTTACAGATGCGGCGGCAACAGGTTGCTTCATCCACGCGTATGCAGGTATGCTTGGCGAAAAGAGAATTGGAGCATACTCGGTAACGGCGGATGATATAATAAACCTGATTGCTCCTGCAATAGTGGAAATTCTTAAATAATTTTGTATTATACAGGAAAAATGTGTGCATAATGAAAATGTAGATTGCACAACCGACAGGCGACGGTATCGCCTACATAGTAAACACCGAAAATTGATTGGGAAAACTTACATTTGACCTGCCACGGATAATATAGTATAATGAATACAGCATTTATTATAGGGGGCATGTCAGATGAAAAGTACGGCTCAGCGCAAAATATCTGTTACGTTGCCCGGTTTTTTGGTTGAGGAGACAGACCGACTGGCCTCTTCATTTAATCGGTCGAGAAGTGAAATTGTTGCACTGGCAATTGAAAAGTATTTGAAAGAAACAGAAATAATCAGACTAAGAGAACAAATGAAAAAGGGATATCCGGAAATGGGCGAGATAAATCTTTCTCTTGCCGAAGATTCTCTGCTATCCGATGAAAGTGCGTGTAAAATCTACGAGGATTTTTTATCGGAGTGTGAATAGTTTTGATAGTAAAACGCGGTGACATTTTTTATGCTGACTTAAGCCCGGTGATAGGCTCTGAGCAAGGCGGTGTAAGACCTGTTCTCGTGGTGCAGAACGATGTGGGGAACAAATACAGCCCGACAGTTATTGCGGCTGCAATTACCAGCAAAATCAATAAGGCGAAGCTTCCTACCCACATAGAAATTGACGCTGAGCATTACGGGCTTTCCCGTGACAGTGTGATTTTGCTTGAACAGGTAAGAACCATTGACAAACAGCGCCTCAGGGAAAAAATCGGCAAATTGGATGAACTGCAAATGATAAAAGTGAACGATGCCATATCGATAAGTTTTGGATTAAGCGTAAGATAATCGAATCTCTTATCTTTAGGAAATTGAAAGGAAGGTTACAAATGAGAAAAAGAGCAATTTTAATTATTGCCGCAGTTTGTGTGCTTTTTGCTGCGGTAGTATATGCGGCACAGCCCGGATCTGAGGATGATCCCCTTGTTACAAAAAGTTATCTTGACAGCCTTATGTCTCAGGAAACCAAGTTTAAAGTTGTGGAAGTTCCTGCAGGAAGGAGCGTTATCTGCTTTGCAGGTACGGAAATGATACTCAGAATGGGAACCTGTAATATTATAGGAACACAAAAAGGTGGAGTGAGCGATGTAACAATGGGCCTCGACCTTCCCGACGGAAGTGCCGTACAGGGAAATCATCTTCTCATTGTTCCTCTTGATGACGGAAGAGGTGTAAGAACTTCAACCGATTGTCTTATTATGATAAAAGGCGGATATGAAATCCGATAGTTTTATATAGGAGCTGTTCTGAAAACATTCTAAGCTACAAATAAAAAAAGCAACACAAATAAAGCAAGTCTGCTAAAAGCGGGCTTGCTTTCAATTTAGAAAAAATAATTAAGTTAATTGAACGCAAAAACCTAAATTT
>SVJW01000060.1 GCA_015068735.1 Oscillospiraceae bacterium | reverse complement strand
CTTCTTTATAATAAAGGTTGGCAGAAAAAAGAAATTGCTAACCATCTTTCAGTTTCTCTCGCTTATGTAAAAAAACAAATACAGATAATTTACGAGAAATTGAATATACAGAGCAAGTTTGAGTTAAGTAAGTATTTGTCAGAATAGATTTACAAGTCGTTCGCAGCCACGAACGACTTTTTTTATTTATTTTGCAAAAAATCAGGAATTATTTTCATAAAAAAAGCCATTTTTTTCTTTAAATGGCACTCCCTCATAACTAAAAAAGGGTTTATAATCATATTGTAGATTGATAACGAAGGAGGGTTGCTGATGGCTCAGACTGAAAATCGAATTATCAGTCTTGAAGATGATTCCATAAAAATTGTTTTTTCTTATAACGAAGAGAATAAAGTATGGAATGGAGACTATCCCGATTTTGAGGAAGAACCACGATTCACTCCGAGCGGAAAGCCTTGGGTGAATGTCATTTCCGACAGTTGCCCCTTGGCAACTGAAAAATATGGAGATTGCGGAAGCTGTAAGTTCTTGAAAAAGGAATCGGCTACTGACTTAATCGGAATATGTGATAATCCTGAAAAGAAAAAGCGATAAAATAGAAAGAAGGTAAATTTATGAAACTAAGAAAATTACTGGCAATGGTTTTGACAATGGCAATGGTTTTGACCATCTTGCCAACCGCTACGTTAGTATCGGCAGAATCAACTGATTCTATTGTCTTCACAAAGGAGCTTATTCCTGCAGGAGAAGGACAGCCTGCAAAGATTAAGCTGGAAGCTTATGTTAAAGGTACGGTAAGTGCCACAAGCGGTGGAAGACCTACCGATATAATTATGATACTTGACCAATCAGGTTCTATGGACGATATGATTGCTGTGTCTGACACAGAGTCAAAGTCTAAGCTTGACATTATGAAAGATTCAGTTCAGACTTTTGCGGAAGAAGTGGCAGATCTTAACACCGCAGGCGACAACAGATACCGTGTGGCAATCGTAGGCTTTGCTTCTGAAGATTCAAACACAGAAGTTCTTACAATAAATAAATCAAAGAGCCAGATTGAAAATAATCCGGAATACACATATTATGAAATAAACAGTAGTTCAATGAATACGGACGAGAATTATTACATAAGTACAGGAGGCAGTTATACAGAGATTTACTATCTTGAGAATTATTTCTGGTATGACGATGGCTGGTATTACGGAGGAACATTAGACAGAACACAAATTAATATTTCCGACTATACCATTTACAGTCGCACAGCAACATATCCCGATTACAGAGATGCTTTTATAAACTGTACTCAGTCCGCAGTTGCTGCAAATGGAGATATAACAACTGCAATAAACCGTCTTGACGGTAACGGTGCAACCCGTGCAGACCTCGGATTTGAAATGGCTGAAAGAATAATTGAGGCACAACCGGAAGGCACCTATGATGACAGAGATAAGATTATAATTTTTATAACCGATGGCGTTCCTACCACAGCAAGTGATTTCAGCAGTACTGTTGCAAACAGTGCGGTATCCTATGCAAAGGAAATGAAGGACAGCAAGGCTCACGTTTATTCTCTTTATCTTGGAACTCCGACATCCAATGCTGAAAGTTTCATGAAAGCAGTTTCGAGCAACTACCCTGATGCAACTGCATACGACTCTCTTGGAGATGCAGCTGCAAACTCTTACTATGCAGCAGCAGGTAATGCAGCACAGATAACAGCAGTTCTTGAAGAAATCAAATACACTATTACCACAGAAACAACACTTTCAGAAAAATCAGTTATAACAGATGAGATAAGCGAGTACTTCCGCCTGCCCGTTGAAATCAGCGGTGGATATGATCCGACACAGATTACAACATATACCGTTGACAAAACAGCTAACGGCTGGGCAACCGAAGAAAAGCCTTTCAGTACAGCTACAGTAAAAATTGATGGAAAAACAGTTTCCGTTGAGGGTTTCAATTTTGGTTATCACTGTGTAACCGAAGATGAGAAGTACCCCGGTGGCGGAGACTACGGAAGAAAACTCGTTATTTATATCCCCATTGTTGCAGATACAAATAATCACAACTTTGGTGGATATCTTCCCACAAATGAAGATGCGGGTATTTTTGCTGAAGCAACCGATCAAGTTCCCGTTATAACAGCCGATGGTGCATTTTCAGAGCTTGAAATTAATTACAGTATGGTTGCAACAGAAAAGTGGTATCATCTTGACGGTGTAAATGAAAGAACAAAAACTTTCAGTTTCGAGGACGTAACCGTAATGGGAGAAATCCTTGATACAATGATTCCGAGTATTCCCAACAGTAAGAATAATGCCGGCGTTGATATGACTTATGAACTTATCGACACAAAAGAAACACCCGGTGACAGAACTGATGATGTTCTTGTTGCAACACTGACAGTTTCTGCAGGCGAAGACGTTGATGTTACAGACATCAGCAACTGGACTATCGAAAGCGGTCAGGAAAGTGTTATTCTTGATGCAGACGGTGTTGATGTTAAAATCTACGCAATTAACTGTAAGCTTGAAAGCATCAATCCCAATGAAAATATATCAAAAGACGTTTTTGCACTTCTGAGTATCGGTGCAATTGCTCCTGATGTTCACATTGTAGGCGGAGAAATTGATGAAGGTGGTAAGGTTTCTGTAGACGGAACAGACCATGGTTATACTTACGTTGAACACGTTGCAGAAGGAAACGATTCTAAGAAAATGGTCTTCTCTTTGGAGAGTGGCTATGAGTTTGAAAAAATAAGAATTGATACCAATAACCACGAAGGTCATATGAACAGTGTATATGTTTACGATATTGAAAACAACATCGGAGACGATAGCATATTTACAAACGGCACCTACGAATACACAGCAGAAGATGTTGCTCATGGGCTGGCAGTCGTAGTTGAAACAAGGCCTATCACCTACACACTCACAACAAGCAAGGACGAAGGCTCAGGAATCACAGAAGGAAGAACCTATACTCACCATGATACAGAAAAGCTGACAGTAATATTTGGTGCATACAGTGGCTATGAAATTGATACACTTACAGTTAACGGAACAACTTATAACAGTGTTGAAGAAATGGAAAATGCAGGCATAGTTCTTTCTCAGAAAGAAACATCCTTTGCATCTGACGGAAGCACACATACAGCTGCTCTCTATGGCTCAATTGAGCTTCCAAGAACTCAGGATAATGAGGTTTCCGTAACGTCAAAGAAACGCTATTACAAGGTTGTGTTTGAGGAATACCTCCGCGGATACGAAAATGATGCGGCTGTATATTCACTGCACGAAGCAACTACTCCGGTTTATGTAGAATTCGGCGTAGCTCTTCCCTCTGCTCCGCACGCAGCAGGAAGTGAAGATGTTATAAGCACTGATAACTACACTCTCAGCGACTGGTACAACGACTATAACGGAAGTGTATTTTATAATGTTGTAGATGTAGATAATGCGACAGTTCCGGCTAATGATGTTACACTTCATGCATTCTGGGAAAAGAACCCCAGTGTGGTTCTCGGCGAAACTGTAAAGATTGAAAAGGTTGCAGACGGTGCTGCAGGTGAAACATTTACATTCGATGCATTCATTCACGAGCATCTTGTAGGTAGTGTTAGAATCACAGACAGCGGCGAGGCTGATATGACAATCACTCTTACAGACAGACAGAATGAACAGTTTGAAAACGGAGAGATTATCAGAATTCGCGAAGTTATTCCTGCTAATGATGAATGGCACTACGATACAACAGTTTACAACCTTACATACGGTACAAACGGAAATATTCTTAAAAACGGTAATTCTACTGTAGAAAAAGCTGTTTTCACAAATATTAAGAACAGCTACACAGTCAAATATGACCTTGTAGGCGGTCTTGTTGACGGGGATGATGTACTTGATCCCAAGACAGTTAAATGGGATGAAGATAATCTCTTTGGCATCGATGATATCCCCGTAAAGACAGGTGCTACATTTGCAGGATGGAAATACGAAACTAAAGAGGTTAAAACATCTGATACGTATGGAGACCTTGCAGAAGACAAGGCACTTAAGGAAATTACACTTGTGGCACAGTATGAAACAAGAAGCTATACTGTAAAGTATGACCTTAAAGGTGGTAATATTTCAGGTGCAACAACAATTGCCGATAAGAGTGTAGGTTATCTTGACAGAGACCTTCTTCCCACAGGTACAGCAACAAAGGACGGTTATACTCTTGTAAGCTGGACCTATGGAGATAAGGTAGTTACAAACACTAACACTTATGCATCCCTTGCAAATGATCACGATATTTCAAGCATTACTCTTGTAGCTAACTGGGAAGTTGACGAAATCGGTGGAAATCCCGATCCGGAAGTTACACCCGACGGTATTCCCGATAAGTATCAGAAGATAGTTACCTATAAGATTAAAGGCGGTACATGGGACGGTGTGAATAACGCGGACATAGTTGAGGTAGTTACACTTTACGATGCACAGGGCAACTATTCCGCAGACGGAACAGCAACAATAAATGTTCCCGATAGCACAAACTTCCAGAAGGATGCTCAACACGAAGACGAAGGTAAGGGCTGGACTGAGCCTCAACCTCCGGCAAACAGCATAGTAAGTGGCACACATCCTGAAACATTTACTTATGTATTCCATAAGAAGCCTGACGTTGAATATCCCAAGCATGAGCCTGATGAACCTACACCTACTACAGAAGTAGATGAGTACGAAGATCAGGAAAACATCCTTGTTGATCCTAATGAAGGCGTATGGAATTACGGTGGAACAAACCACACAGCACCTCATAAGATTAAGCTTACAGAAAACATTGCTCTCGGAGATGCGGACCGTGATGAGCACGTATTCTCCGGTTGGGTAAAGAGCGATCCTACTAACGAGCAAAAGGCTTTATACGGTGATGATATAGTTAAGGTTTACACAGCCCAGTGGGATAGAGACGAAATCGGTGGAGATCCTGATCCCGGTGAAACTCCTGATGATATTGCAGACAAATATCAGAAGAAGATTACTTTCAAGATTGTAAACGGTAAGTGGGATGACGGAACAACCAAAGATAAGGTTTATGTTGTTGACCTTCTTACAACAGGCAATAAGTACAGTGTAGACGGCACTGCAGATATAAGCGGTATTATTCCTGTAAATATGACTGCAAATTTCGGTTATAAGGGTGGAAAATGGGATGTTGAACCTCCCACAGAAGTTTCCGGACAGGATGATGTAACATACACATACAGCTACACCCGTAGTAGTGGCGGTGGCGGCGGAGGTGGAAACTCCACATATGTTCTTACATATGAAAGCAATGGCGGAACACATTTCTCCGATGAAAAGTACAGTCCCGGAACAGTTGTTGAACTTAAGAAAGTTCCCAAGAAAGACGGATATATCTTCGACGGATGGCACGCAGACGCAGAGCTTACAGTTGATGTTACGGAAGTTACAATGACAAAGAACATCACGGTTTACGCAGCATGGATTGAAGATAACGGAGCTGCAGGAAATGGTCATGACACTCCTGATTCCCTTAACGGTGACGACCATTTTGCATATGTCGTAGGTTATCCTGACGGTAATGTTAAACCCCATAATACCATTACAAGAGCTGAAGTAACAACAATATTCTTCAGACTTCTTAAAGATGATGTTCGTGGTTCCAATCTCGCTTACACAAATGCATTTAGCGATGCGGATAGCGATGACTGGTTTAATACAGCAGTTTCTACAATGTCAAAGCTCGGTATAGTAAACGGCAGAAAAGCAAACAAATTTGATCCTAATGCATATATTACCAGAGCAGAATTTGCTGTAATTTGTGCAAGGTTTGATAATTCCGAATATGTAGTATCTGATGAATTTACAGATGTTAAAGGACATTGGGCAGAAGAAGAAATCCACGAAGCAGCAGCACACGGCTGGATAAGAGGTTATGAAAACGGCACATTCAGGCCTGATGCGTATATCACCAGAGCTGAGGCCATGACTATGATTAACAGAGTTCTTAACCGTGTTCCAGAAAGCGACAGCGATCTTCTTCCCGATATGATAGTATGGCCCGACAATTCAGATAAGACAGCTTGGTACTATCTCCCCGTTCAGGAAGCTACAAACAGCCATGCATTTGAAATGAAGAACAACATTTATGAAAGATGGACTTCCATTAAGGAAGCAAAGGACTGGACACAGTACGAATAATTTTGCCAGTTTAGTTTCATGAATTTCCGAAAGGAAAAGAGATACGGTCAAGAAACTCTTGACCGTATCTCTTTTTATGCCAAAACTTGACATAAATCCTGTTATTTATTATAATTACTGTATTACATTTACAGGAGGGATAATATGAAAAAAAGGATAATTGCAGCAATAAGCATAGTGTCTGCTCTTGCCGTTATTATTGCTGTTGCCATCAATATTATGTCTCCCGGTGACGGAACGAAAAAAACTTCGTCTCAATCAAATCCCGAAGAAGATACAATTATTTCTGAAATAATTGTAAATGAAGAAGATAAAGAAACTGCGAAACAAACTTTGTTGATATATATGATTGGCTCTGATCTGGAATCGCGTTCAGGTGCAGGTACTGAGGACCTTAAAGAATTAGAATCAAGCGGAATTGATTTAAAGAAAATAAATGTTGTAGTTTGCGCAGGTGGCAGCACCAGATGGCACAATGATGTTGCCACAAATGAAAAAAACACAATTCTACATCTTACAAAAAACGGATTTAAAACAGTTAAATCAACTGCACTTCAATCAATGGGAACTGCAGAAAGTTTATCCGAATTTTTAAATTATGGCTATGAAAACTATCCTGCGGACAGTTTTGCCCTTATTATGTGGGATCATGGAAACGGACCTGTTATCGGTTACGGTAAGGATATGCTTTTTGACAATGACTCTCTTACACTTTCGGAAATGAGGCAGGCACTTTCCTCTTCCCCTTTTAACAGTTATAATAAGCTGTCATGGGTTGGATTTGACGCGTGTCTTATGTCCTCTGCAGAGCTTGTGTGCGTATGGGACGATTACGCAAAGTATCTTGTTGCATCCCAGGAAGTAGAACCGGCTTTCGGTTGGAACTATAAAGTTTTTGGAAGCTACGGAAAAAATGATACAAAACTATTCTTGTCGAAACTTATTGACAAGTATATATCCACTTGCAGGGATTATTACGAAAAAAAGGGGTATGCAGACAGAGATACTACCCTTGCTTGTATGGATCTTTCCTATGCGTCTGAACTTAACTCCGCTATAAATACGTTATTTGGAAACGCAGGAAAATCTGTTACTAATCAATACGACTTATTTGCACTCAGAAGAGTTGAAACACGTGCTTTGGGACGATCAAGCACAGGTTCAGAATACGATCTTGTAGATCTTAACGATATGGCAGTTCAATTGGGCGATTTATACCCTGAAGAAACTAAGGCTCTGCAGGATGTTATCTCCAAAATGGTAATAAAGAACGGGTCAACTGCCAGCGGGTGTTCAGGACTGAGCCTTTATTATCCTTTCTATAATAAGTACTATTATGAAGAAAGTTGGGGCAGCACATACGAGAATTTAGGGATATTTCCAAGCTATGGAGATTACATAGACCGTTACGGTGAAATATGGCTTAAAAGCGATAAGCTTATGTATGCGTCCAGTTCTCTCCCCGAAGCGGCAGACAGTCGGGCAGGTGAAAACAGCAACGGAAAGCTAATTTATAAATTAGGACTTACAAAGGAACAAAATGAAACTTTTGCAGATGCAAAGTTCTATATATTAAAGAAAATAAGTAACGATTTGTATCATCCTGTTATGTCGTCGGGTCAGGTTACAAATACAGATGGAATTTTAACTGCAGAATATGACGGCAAGGCTATATACGCCGTTGACAGTTATGGCAGGAGCTGGATACCTGTTACATTGCAGCACGATACAGTTGATGATGTTACCCGATATACAGTACCGGCAGTAACTGATATGCACACCTTAATAAATCCGGATATAAATTTTCTTAATTATCATCTTGAATTGAACAATATGACCGATGAAATAGCTGTTACCGCTCTTTTACCAAGGGAGAAAGCACCAAACCGGGCAACTCTTTCGGGTGGTAAATTAGAAGAAGTAAACGAAGAAAACTTTTTGACAATTTCATTTGTGTATTCAAATTTTCGTTATCTCACAAGATACGATAATAATGCAGTCAAGCCTCTCACCGAATGGATTGAAAACGGAAGTGGCGAATGGCTCCCTTTTGCAGTTAAGGACAAAATAAGTTTTGAATACAAAAATCTTGACGCTGACCAATATTACATAATGTTTGAAATAACAGATACTCAAGGCGGTAAATACTGTTCTGAGCCGCTGAAAACATATATAGCACCTTCTGATGCTACAATTTCTGATATTCCTGTTACTGTTATTGATTGGACAGAAGGTGAAGAAATCTGTATTTACAACGATAACGGTATAGAACTGTATTTGAAAAAGGACTTAGAAGGGCGAAGCTACTACAACGAAAAGTTTGAAGAAGTCTTTCTCCCTACATACAAATGGTCGGCAAAAAACAATAATGATTTTCCTGTTCACATAAGTTTTGACAGAACAGTTCTTAATTCTTCTATCACAACAAAAGTAGGGAATTCTTTTTATCTTGATGCAAAAGAATATACGGATGATAGTCCGACTTACTATTCTCCGTATGTTTGGAACATAGATACCCTTTGCAATATAGGAGTATTAGATAAAATAGAGTCATTAGAAGGTTTTATTTCTATAACTAACGAAGCAGATAAATCCACTATACTTCCTGACACAAAAACAAAAATCAATATATCAGGAGAAGCATCGCTTGGGAATTTAAGCGATGAATACCGTAAAACTATTGTTGAAGGTCCCTATATGGGTGCATTGGCGGAAGAACAAGTTCTTTTCGAGGATAATGAGCTCAGAATAACATTACTGTACTTTGGCGACACAAATCTATATACTTCATCTATGCTATGTTATGAAAATTTATCAGATAATACTAAAGAAATAGAAATTTCTTCTATCAGTGTTAATGGAATTACTGTAAATAACGGGGGCCCTTATCCAATCTATCCGCACAGTAAATATTTCACCTCCATAGATCTTTCAAATTTGGAGAAAAACGGCATCACCGAAATAGGTAATGTAAATCTGACATTCGGAATTTATGACGGACATGCAGAACTTCTCAGCGCTCCCGATAAAACGGTTGAAACAAAAATTCTTTTTAAAGAAAGCGCAAAAATTGATGAAAATTCAAAAGAAGAAAACATCATATACGACGAAAATGATATAAAAATTGCTCTTAGAGGATACGGCACACGCTCAAGCGGAAGTTCACGGTGGATTGTAGATATCACAAATAATTCAAATGAAGATGTTTACATTAAGACAGATTCCTCCAATGTATGGATTGGCGCAAAAGTGAAAAAAGGTCAGCGAACCAGTCATGATATCGACGTAACCGGAGATATAGGAGACAGCGTGTCATTCAAGTTAATAGTTCACGATATAACCGAAACAAAACTTTTATTTGTTTCGGACAAGCCAATTACTTTGTACACTGAAAAAGTAAAAAGTAATGTACCAATCCACACAAAGATGAATTCAGAGGAAAGCATAAAAATTCTTGAATACCGGGGTATAAGCATTTATTTAAAGAACAAAAATTATGCTGAAAAAGACAAACTCCCTGACTATTATGTGGAGGTTCAGAATAATTCAGATATGGATTCGAGAATTCATCTTGATGATATTATCGTAAACGAAAACTTATTCTTGCGAGATTATACTTTATATGCAAATGCCGGTCAAGCAAAAGAAAACAGCATATTTTTTGAAGTCCGAGAATATACAGAGAACAAAATTATTGATGAAATCAATTCAATAAGCTTTAATCTTTCTATTGAAGACGGCATCTGGAGTTTATTCACATTGACTGACCAGGAAGTGGTTATTGAATTACAGGAAAAAGAACTTCAAAAAAGAACTATTCCGGAACAATATGGTTATGATGAGGGGCTTTATCTTGTTCAATATATCTATCAACCGCTTGCCAAAAATCAGGTTCTTTTAGAAAATGATTCCGTACGCATATCATTGATTAACGCAAACAAACGCGATGACGGGCGCGGAAAGGATTACTCCATATCCTATACAGGATATGTTCTGATTGAAAATCTTTCGTCATCCCCTTTGACAGCAAAGAGTGGAAAGTTTTATGTGAACGATATAGAATTCGGTTCTTCAAATACAACCACAATTCCCGAAAAAACAAAAGTATATAAAAGCTTCTGTGTGTACGAATATGATTTTTCAAAATATAATATTAATTCAATTGATAAAATGGAATTTGATCTAAATGTATGGTATAATTATTCCAATGACAAGGAAGCTGACTTTAGTAAGCTCTCCCCCATTATTATGAACTGAATTAAATTTTAACAAATACAAAAGGAGAAAAGTTTATGAAAAAATTTTTATCATTACTTTTAAGCCTGCTTATGTGTACCACACTTATTTCAGGCTGTAACAAGCCTGCGTCATCAGGTTCAGGCGTTTCTGATGACACACTTTTTTCTGAGGAAGAAATCAGTTATGTAATGATTTATAATCCTGAAATTTATGACGAGAACATAATGGTTAATGCACGTCTTAACACCGGTGATTTTGCAGAAAGTGTAGAAGCCATGATTTCCAGAGCTGACGGAGCTAAAGAGATTCCTGAGTTTATTCCGATGTCTATAAGCGATATCAGCGAAGGTCTTGAACTTGATAAATTTGATCTTGGAGGAAGCAGAGGCGGTGCCTTTATAACCCCTTACTCGGTAGGAGATACACATGATTTTTATTGCGGTGCAGATAGCAGGGTATTGAAAACTTTTGTATGCAGATATGCAGGAGAAGACTGTAACATTTGGACTTGCGATAACTCTGTTTCAGACTCTGATATTATTAGTTTTGGAAACGAATTTGACAATAAGATTTACGATTCTGTTACTGAAGAATTCGGGGAATCTCGTTTTTACGCAAACGGAGGAAAGGTAAATATTCTCTTATATCCTATGAGCGGCTCTTTAGGAGGATTTTTCCACCCTTATGACCTTTATGCTTCCGATGAAGTTTCAGAAGCAGAAAAAACTACATATGCATTACATACTGACCATGATGTTATCAATATAAATTCCGTTAACTTGGTTTTACCTGAGTATGTTTATGGTACTGCCGCACACGAATTTCAACACTTGATTTGTTTTACAGCTTTCTTTGACACAGTCAATTACACGGATATGAGAACTTGGCTTAACGAAGCAATGTCCGGTTATATTGAGGAAAAACTCTATCCCGGTACAAAAAAATTAGCAGGTCATTACGAGGAATTCAATGCAAGCAACAGAATTCGTCATGGCCAATCTTTATATAATTTCGACAATGAAACTACCAGATCTAACTTTGATATAGGTGTTTACGGCTCTGTTTATTTATTCAGCGAATACCTTTCTTCTATCGGAGGGGAGAAAGTTTTCTCTAATATTCATTCTTATTGGAGAAATTCTTACAGCACCACACTTGACGAAGCGGAAGCTATTATAAATTCCATACCCGAATCAGCATATAACAAAATTAACAATCAGTTTGACTTCAGCGAAATCAGTTTTGAAGATTCCGATTATGAATTTATGAGCAAACTTACGCTCAGTTTCTACCTTTCTCTTCTTGATGTGGATTCCTCTGATCCTGACGCTTATAAAAACGTAAAGTCGCAGACACTTCTTTACGATGAAATCAACCCTGCCGATATTGAAGGTGGCGGTAGAGTAATCGTTGCGCTTAAAGACGGTGAATTCAAATTCCCGGAAGATGCAGATGAAGGTCTTATCTATATCGGTCTTAATAAGGACTTTGAAGTAGTAACAGATATTGTAATTCACTAAAATACAAACAAAAAAATAGAACCGAGGAAATCTCGGTTCTATTTTTTTTACTTTATTAGTGCTTATCGCGAGCGATATAGTGAGTATGGAGAAGACCGTGTGCCTTATGGCTACCGGGCTCACCAAGATACTCTTCGTAAATCTTCTTAATGAAGGGATTGTCATGACTCTTTCTGTATTCAAGAGCCTTATCCTCGCTGTAAAGAGCCTTAGCTCTCTCTACGCGGATATCCTTATCCATTCTGTCCTTAGCACAAACGATGGGCTGGCCACCGCCGTTTACACAACCACCGGGACAAGCCATGATTTCGATGAAGTCAAGTTCGATTTCACCGTTCTTAACCTTGTTAAGAAGCTCACGAGCATTACCAAGGCCATGTGCAACTGCTGCACGGATAGTCTTACCGCCTGCAGTAACAGAAGCAACCTTGATACCTTCAACGCCACGAACTGCTTCGTATTCGATTTCGCTGTGGCTTGTATTGTCAAGAATATCAGCAACTGTTCTGATAGCAGCTTCCATAACACCACCGGTAGCACCGAAGATTACGCCGGCACCTGTAGCAGCATCACCGAAGGGATCGTCAAATACTTCATCAGGAAGCTCTGTAAATCTGATAC
>SVJW01000059.1 GCA_015068735.1 Oscillospiraceae bacterium | reverse complement strand
ATTTCGAGTCATGTCCGTTATGACCACTTCGATACTTCTCCGTATATTATTTATTCTTCCCTTCTCTTAAAGAGGCGAAGAAATTTTTTAGCATTGAGGAACATTCCTCTTCCATAATACCGCCATAAACAGAAGTATTACTGCCGAAATAAGCTTTTGAAAACAAATCAATTCTACCGCCTGCTGCACCGTATTCTGGATCATAGGCACCAAAATACACACTACGCATACGAGAATTTATAATAGTACCGCTGCACATTACACAAGGCTCCAGCGTTACATACAAATCACAATCTGTAAGACGCCAGTCTTCTAAAATTTCGCAAGCTTTTCTGATTGCAACAATTTCTGCATGAAGTGTGGGATCATGAAGCTCATTACGGACGTTATGACCTGTAGCAATTACCTCGCCATCCTTCACCACAACTGCACCGACGGGCATTTCCCCTTCTTCTATTGCTTTCTGTGCTTCTTGAAGTGCAATTTTCATAAACTTGTTTTCCATATAACACCTCGTTTATAGTACCACAAAAGACACTATAAGTCAAGAAAATAGCGGTGTAAAAATGACTTTTACACCGCCATTTTTTTAATTTAAATTATCAATTTCCGCTTGTACCATTTCCTCTGTAACTGTAAGTACACTTGTAAAACGGCACCCAAGAGCTTTTTCAAACTGTTCTTTTGCCGCATCAGTTTCGCCGAGAGCTTTAAGTACCAATCCGTAATTATAGTATGGTACTGGGGTTACAAATGTTGCAGTCAAAAGTTCTTCGTAAACTTCCTTTGCCTTATCATATTTACCCATCAAAAGGTATGTTTCGCCGAGATTGTCTGCAATAGTCTTATCTGACGCATTGTAATCGTATGCTTCAAGCAGGAAATCCAATATTTCTTCAAATTTACCGTCTTTCTTTGCTCTTTCAAGATATAATACACCCATTGTACCATATGTGTTCGTTGCAGGCTTTAAGCTATGTGCTTCTTCCATAATTTCAATAGCTTCATCCAGATTGCCCTCTTTCCAAACTAACACAGAAAGATTGTGTTTCGCATCGATTTTGTCTTCCTTTGTTGTTCTTGAAGAGTTAATTATTTCGTTAAGAAGATGTCTACCCTTTTGAAACTTATTTTCACGAAGACAGAATGAAGAATACTGTATTTTACACTCAGGAGTCATTATTCCGGTATTGTATGCCTTTTTAAAATACTTCTCGCCTTTTTCCTTATTGCCTTTTATATAGTAAGCCTGTACTGCAAACTGAGTGAAAAGCAATGCGCGTCGTTTCCATATAAGTATCACCAACAACAAAAGACCGATACCCAACGCAACCAGCACACCGAAGCGACTACCTATAAACCAAATTAAGAGAGTTAAAACCAATCCATATATAAGCGTTTTATTCATAATTACACCTTCTTAGAATTCTGCAGAACCGGTTGTTCTGGGGAAACTGAGTGCATCACGGATGTTCTGGATACCTGTGATGTACATAAGAGCTCTTTCAAAACCGAGACCGAAACCTGCGTGCTTTGCTGTGCCGTAACGGCGAAGGTCAAGGTACCACCAGTAATCCTTGGGGTCAAGGCCAAGCTCTTCCATTCTCTTTTCGAGAAGGTCAAGTCTCTCTTCTCTCTGGCTACCGCCAATTATTTCACCAACACCCGGAACAAGACAGTCCATAGCAGCAACAGTCTTTCCGTCGTCGTTCAGGCGCATATAGAATGCCTTGATATCCTTGGGATAGTCCATAACGAATACGGGACGCTTGAAAATCTTTTCTGTAAGATAGCGCTCGTGTTCTGTCTGAAGATCGATACCCCATTCAACAGGATAATCAAACTTTTCACCACTTTCCTTAAGAAGCTTGATAGCTTCTGTATAGGAAACTCTTCCAAAGTCGGAGTTAAGAACTGTATCAAGTCTTTCAAGAAGAGTGTTGTCGATAAATTTATTGAAGAACTGCATTTCCTCGGGAGCATGGTCAAGTACATACTTGATTATATACTTGAGCATATCCTCAGCAAGCTGCGCGTCGTCCTCAAGGTCGGCAAATGCAATTTCGGGCTCAACCATCCAGAATTCCGCACCATGACGGGGTGTGTTACTCTTCTCCGCACGGAATGTAGGACCGAATGTATAAACACCGCCGAGAGCCATTGCATGAGTTTCAACATTAAGCTGACCGCTTACAGTAAGGCTTGTGGGCTTACCGAAGAAATCCTGAGAAAAATCAACTGTACCGTCTTCATTTCTGGGCGGATTTTCAATGTCGAGAGAGGTTACGCGGAACATCTCACCTGCACCCTCACAGTCACTTGTGGTAATGATGGGGGTATGAACATATACGAAACCTCTTTCATTGAAGAAGGAGTGAATTGCGTATGCAAGGATACTTCTCACACGGAAAACTGCGGAGAAAGTATTTGTTCTGGGACGAAGATGCGCAATTGTGCGGAGATATTCATTTGAGTGGCGCTTCTTCTGAAGTGGATAATCGGGAGTGGACTCACCCTCAATTTCTGCAACATCTGCATTAAGTTCAAAAGGCTGCTTTGCATCAGGTGTAAGTACGATGCTTCCCTCGAAATAAACTGCACTACCCACGTTAAGAGATGCAATTTTGTCGTAGCAATCAAGCTTATCTTTCTCAATAACTACCTGGAGGCTATCGAAAAAGCTGCCGTCGTTAATGGAAACAAAACCGATGTTGTTATTAGCACGGATAGAACGAATCCATCCTGCAACACGCACCTTTTCCCCGTTTTTAAGGTCGGTGCTTCTGTAAAGCTGTTTTATAGTTGTACGCTTCATAATATTTCCCTTTCTTAGGCGTATGCCTTAGTCTATTATAATCGTATGTGTCTGTTGGAACACAGCGTTTTTTTCAAGTTTATTGATTGCAGGCTTCTGCGATATTTCCTTAACCTCGCCCACATAGTCCGGAAGACCGCACCAAGGCTCTATACAGAAAAATTCCGAGCCAGGTTCTTTCCAGATAAGAAGGTTGTCAATTCCCGAAAATTCTACGCTGATACTCTTATCTGAACCTTTCTTCTTAAGAGTAACCTTTTTGGACTCGGTATTTAAGAAGATGTATGTGTCAAGCTCCTTAAATTTCTCATCAGTAAAAGTAAGTGCGCCGTTTGTGTACTCCATATTTTCGGTCTTGCCGTTAAGAAGAGGGCCGTCAAGAAGATAATTTACAAGAGGTTCATTGTTTTCAAAGAACATCTCATAATCCTCTGTCTTCCCCTCACAATTATATGCCTCATGAGAGCCGACAGAAAAATACATTTCCCCATCGGTCTTATTTATTACAACATATGTAATGGAAATTCTGTTTTCTTTCAATTCATAAATAACACGGAGTTCAAACTCAAAAGGATATACCTTCAAAGTTTCAACATCAGACTTTAAAAGGAAAACTGCCTTTGTATTGTCTGCACTTTCAACTTCAAAGACACTTCTTCTGCCAAACCCGTGCATCGGCAAATCGTATGAAACCCCTTTATGCAAATATCTGCCCTCGCTGAGGCAACCGCATATAGGGAAAAGAAGAGGTGCCTGACCGTTCCACCACCGGGGATCACCCTGCCACAGCCGCTGGGTATTATCTTTTATTATACTCTTAAGTTCTGCGCCTAAAGGACTTACCAAAACTGTCAGGCAATCGTTTTTCAGAGTAATACAATTATCCATATTAAACCCACCTTATTATGCAAAAACTGTCACCCCCGACATAGCCGGGGTGTGACAGTTAATACGAAGCTTTTATTATTCTTCGCAACAATCGCTGCAATTTTCGCAATCACAGTCAAATTCGATTTCAATTTCTTCGTTACAGCCCGGGCAAGTAATCTTATCGCAATCTTCCAATGTTTCAAGATCAAGATAAATCAAATCGCCACAGTTGGGACATTCAACGCTGAATTCTTCGTCTTCGTCAAAATCGTCTTCGTCATCGTAGAAAATATCCTCGATTTCTGCAAGGTCTTCATCAACTTCATCAAGCTGAGCCTGTATCTCATCCTGGATTTCTTCGATTTCGTCAATTTCGTCTGCAACATCTGCAAGAGCTTCTACAAGTGCCATGAGAAGCTTGCCTTCTTTAGTGGTTTCGTCTATATCGAGACCTTCTGCAAGACCGCCGATATATGCCATTTTTTCTGTTAAATAGCTCATATTAACCTCCAAAAATTTAGATTTAACATTTTGAATATTAATTCCGTCAAAAACAATGGCGTGTACCTTGTTTTTGACTCCTTGCAATGGCCGGCACGGCGAGTGCCGCGCGAGCGAAGGCCATTTACTCGAAAAAGAATGTTTTACAAATAAAACTTCTTTTTCGAAAGGATGACCTTGTCATCCGCAATTACGCTCTACCAAGGTATTCGCCTGTGCGTGTATCAACCTTAATTACTTCTCCGTTGTCAATGAAGAGAGGAACCATAACTACTGCACCTGTTTCAAGTGTAGCGGGCTTTGTAGCACCTGTTGCTGTGTTACCTGCAAAACCGGGCTCTGTCTCTGTAATTGCAAGCTCTACAATGTTCGGAGGCTCAATAGCGAAAATATTTCCCTTGTAGGAAAGAATCTTAACCTGCATATTCTCCTTAACGAACTTAAGAGCATCGCCAAGCTGATCCTGGCTAACGGGAATCTGCTCATAGCTTTCGGGATCCATGAAGTAGAAAAGATCACCGTCGTTGTAAAGATATTCCATATCCTTACGGTCGATATGTGCCTTAGGCATCTTATCTGTGGGGTTGAAAGTCTTTTCAACAACACCACCGGAAATTACGTTCTTAATCTTTGTTCTTACGAACGCTGCACCCTTACCGGGTTTAACATGCTGGAATTCGATAATTTGGTAAACACTTCCATCATATTCAAAAGTTACGCCGTTTCTAAAATCGCCTGCTGAAATCATTTTATTACTTTCCTTTCGTATATAAAATTACCTATGTTATAGTTTACAACATTTTCCTTAAAATATCAAGTGTTTTTTTTATTATTTACAGCTTTAAAGCTACTGTGTCACAACAGCTCCGTTTCTGTCACAAACAACAATTTCTATTCCTACTGTTTCAGAAGCATGTCTTGCCATCTTTTTCACCGTATAAATATCAAGGCCTGAAACTTCCCATAAGTGATCCCACGGTTTTAAATACAATGCTTTTTCCTTTCTTGTATAATCGGATGCTCCAAACATATTTGAATACATACTCACACCACTGAAGAGTTTTCTTGGCTTGTAACTACGCCAAAGAGCTCGCAATGTTTCAGCTTCGCTCATCGTAATAAGCTCATAATTGGTCACTCTAAAAGAGTATTCTCCGAACAATTTTACAGAAATAGGTTTTGTATCCTTATTAAGCCAGTTGTAATATTTTTCGATAGCTTCATGGTATGGAAGATTCCCCTGCCATATACCAAATTCATGCAGTGTTTCAATAACAACCCTGTGTTTCTCCGAGTTTTCAAATCTGCTACTGTACTGATTGTTCATATTATACCCCTTTATCCAAAAGTTTTAAAAGTGTTTCGCCATCGTCTACATATTCGTCAGCGATCTTTTTCATTTCTTCCTGTCCGTAATTGTATTTGTCATAAATTGCAACGGTTTTAATGCCTATTTTCTTTGCTGTTTTTATAGCTGTAAGAGAATCTTCAAAAATGCAGGTTTCTTCTTTTTTTGTTCCCAGGTGTTCCAGTGCAAGAAGATAAACATCCGGCTCGTCTTTCCCCTTCCCTATTTCACTGCAGGAAAAAAATCCGGAAAAATATTTATCAATGCCAAGATGACTGAGCACAGACTTTACATACTCTTTTTCTGATGCTGAGGCAACACACATTTTTATATTTCTGTTTTTACAATGCTCCAGAAATTCAGTCACGCCACATTTAAGCTTTGCTCTTTCTTCGTAAAACTCGCCAAGCATATCTGTTCCCAACTGAGCTAATTTGTCGGCACTTTCGCCAAAACGGTATATTGAATAAAGATACCGCATAGCATCACCGATAGTCATAGTTCTTATAGCCTTATCTTCCTCATCCGTGGGATGAAATTTCTCACCGTCAAAAAAAGTTTTCCCAAAATGATCCCATAGATACTCCCAGAAAATAAGAGAGTCCACCAACGTGCCATCCATATCAAAAATAGCACCTTTTATTTTGTTTATCATTGCTTTCCTCCCAAATATCCCCTTGTAAACGAAGAAGGCTTTACAACCTCTGTTTTTCCTTTATACATCGAAATGGTATTTTTGGTTTCTTCTGCATTTTCCGTTGTAAACACGAGTCTTATTCCGTCGATTCCGCTTTTCTTTATGTCTTTCATCTTGTCAGCCATAAAAGTAATGCGTGAATTAAGAACGGTGTTAAGGTGTGTATCTTTATCTCCGACAATTGTAAATTCTGCACCTGTTTTATCCTTTATCCTGATAGGTTCTCTGCAGTCACATTTGCCGGTTATTCCGCGGATAAGACAAGCACGGCTTGTCATAACTGTCTGGTACCCGTGAACAAGAACCTCGCAAAGGATATCGGTCTTTCTTACAATTTCCTTGACTGCTCCCAAAGAAAGTTCGGGAGAGAGAGTTATTGTGTCACATTTTTCGCTGAACACACTTGCACTTACGCTATTATATATATTGTTGCTCCAATCGGCATGAACGCTTCTGCCAAGCTTTTCCGCAAGCAGAATCATCCCGGGGGTAGATGCATATACGCCATGTTCCTGCGGAATTTTCGAAAGCTTTTCCTCAACTGATTTTTCGTCTAATACAACCTTGGGAAGTACAACAAAGCACCTTTTATCAGGTGTGATGTCTTTCCACAATGAAAGCGGAACCAATATGCGGTCAGCTTCTTTTGCCGCCATAAATTGTTCTTTTGTCATAACCTCAACTGAAATATATAGCGGAGTTTTTGCTCTGTTTTTCTCCGTCGGATATTCAAAGGAATATATCTTTCTCGAAGCGATCTCTCCCCTTTTATTCTGAAGAAGCTCGGCACATTCCCTGCGCAGTCTGTTTAGCTCCGACACGGGAAGAGTAATATTTTCATCTGCCTCAAAATCAAATGTATTAAGTTCAAAAGGAGTCTGCCCCATTTTTCCGATTTGTTCCTCTGCACGCTCGCGACTGAGTGCGACACGCTGTGCTGCTTCACCAACTGCACCGTTTACTGCTACTTCGTTAGTTCCGTCGGAAAGAGTAAGTATTGAGGGTTGGTTGTATTTTATTTTCAAACTTGCATTCACTGGGATTTTTTTATTCTGCGCTCCGTCACGGAAAGAAGCGCGTGCCTCTTTTAAAATATCTTCATCAGCACGGGAAGAAATCTTGTCATTACTTATGGCATAATTCATTATTTCAGGGGTGTTTTTCTCCGCAAAATATGCTTTTGTAAAACCGTCACCGCGTACAAAAATGCGTTTTAATTTCTCCTCATCTTCCTTTGTTAAGCGGTCAAAGGAATCAAGGTATTTTCTGTAAACGCCCGTTACGGTTGCAACGTATTCGGGACTTTTCATTCTGCCCTCTATTTTAAAGCTTCTGACGCCTGCATCTGCCATTTTTTTGAGGTCGTCGGCAAGGCACAGATCTCGCGGACTTAAAAGATATCCTTTGTTTTTTCCGCAGGAATACATCTGTCTGCAGGGTTGGGCGCACATTCCTCGATTACCGCTTCTTCCGCCGATAAAAGAGGACATCAGACACTTTCCAGAAAAGCTGATGCAAAGTGCACCATGGGCAAATGCTTCTATTTCCGCATCTGTTTCGGCATATATATGCCTAATTTCTGCTTCACTTAATTCACGGGACAGTACCACACGGGAAAACTCTTTTTCCTGAAATGCCTTAACATCGTAGACATTACTTGCCGTAAGCTGTGTGCTTGCGTGAATGGGCATATCCGGACAAACTTTCTTTGCAATTTCCGCTGCGCCCAAATCCTGAATAATCAGGGCGTCCACACCGCTTTCTGCTGCTTTTACAACTGCCTTTTCAAAAAGAGGAAGCTCGTCCTCTCCTATAAGGGTATTGAGTGCAAGAAAAACACGCACTCCGCGGATATGACAGTAACGGACTGCATTTTCTATTTCTTCCCATGTGAAATTTCCTGCGTTTTTTCTTGCACTGAAAGACTGTTCACCCAAATAAACCGCATCAGCACCATTCTGTACGGCAGCGATAAGAGATTCCCACTTTCCTGCAGGAGCAAGAAGTTCAAGTTTATTTTTCATAAGCACAATACAACCGACACTTCAACAGAAAGTGTCGGTTTTCCTCTTACATTTTATTTTTCAGTTCAGTTTCCAGTTTAACAACATTCATTTTAAGAGACTGGTTTTCTGCACGAAGGCGTGCAAGTTCAGCATTAAGCTTATCAAGAGCGAGTTTGCTTCCGCCTGCTTCTTCTGCATATTTCAAAAGCTGTGCGCGAAGTTTTTCATTATCTTCCTGTGCCTGCATATATTCATCACAGATATTTACCGCTGTAAGCACAGCCGCCATAGAGGTTGACAGACGCTTGTCACGGATTATAAGGTCACGCATCTTTTTATCAACATGATATGCCACATGACGTACATATTCCTCGTCAGCCTCGCAGGAAATTCTGTATTCTGCACCATTTATTTTAACAACTGTGGTATTCTTCTTTTCTTCCATAGCAATTCTGCCTTTCAATAAGGTTTTTAATACATATATATTGATTATAACCTATTCTCAGGCAAATTTCAACAGTTTTAGTTTGATTTTTTCTGCATTACAATTTATGTTCTTGTAAATTCAATTGTTTTGTGGTAAAATAGCTAAAAATAGTGCGTATTCCATACCACGCAACCGCCCATAAAGATGCAATTGCATAAATTTGCTCAACATAAGTGGCGAAAATTATTACCGGAAATAATACTGCAAGTCTTTTTGGAGATACTACACAAATAAGAAGTGTGCTTGCCAGTGCCAAGATATATATCAACATTCTTGTATCTTGAATAAATGCAATTTCAAACACGTTACAAAAAAGAGTTGCCAGTGGAATTTCCCACAAAAATGAATCTTCAATTTTAAAAAATGAAATCAAAAGTAAAGTCGAAACAAATCCCAGCCATATGTGGTCTGTTTTCAGTATATAGCAAATGATAAATGTTATTGCAATATAAAGTATTTTTCTCATATTAAATTCCCCTTTCAAGTTTATTATTTACCGGGGAAAACATTCTATACGGAGGTTTTCAGGGTGCACGAAACAGAAAAAGAAATTGAAAAAGTAATACTTTGCGGAGTTCACACGGGTGCGTTAAATACCCTTGAAGACACTACCGAGGAATCAATGGCAGAGCTTAGGGAACTTGCCTATACTGCACAGGCAGAAGTTGTGGGCGAAATGATTCAGAACAAGGATCACCCCGAAGCATCCACCTATTTCGGTGAGGGCAAAATGGAAGAACTTCGCCTTGCGGCAGAATCCTTGGGCGCAACACTTCTTATTTTTGACGATGAGCTGACGGGAAGTCAGATTCGTAATATTGAAAACTACACCCACATCCGTACTATAGACCGTAGTACGCTGATTCTCGATATTTTTGCTCAGCGTGCCATTTCAAAAGAGGGTAAAATTCAGGTAGAGCTGGCGCAGCTCAAGTATTCCCTGCCCCGCCTTTCGGGTATGGGTATTGAGCTTTCAAGACTTGGCGGCGGTATCGGAACGAGAGGTCCCGGTGAAACGAAGCTCGAAAGCGACAGGCGACACATTCACAGAAGAATAAATTCTCTTGAAGCAGAACTCAAGGAAATTCAAGCACACAGAGACCTGCAGAGAAGTCGCAGAGAAAAGGACAATGTAGTTGTTGCGGCACTTGTCGGATATACAAACGCAGGTAAAAGCACAATTCTCAACTACTTTACCGATTCAGACGTTCTTGCTGAAAATATGCTTTTTGCAACACTTGACCCCACCATGAGAAAGCTTTCTCTCCCCGACGGAAGAAATGCTGTAATCGTGGATACGGTAGGTTTTATCAGGAAGCTTCCGCACCACCTTATTGAGGCATTCAAATCCACACTTGATGAGGCGGTACTTGCCGATGTGCTGATACATGTAATTGACTCCTCTAACCCCGAAATGTACAGTCAGATGAGGGTTGTTGATGACCTGATACAGACACTTGGTTGCAAGGCGCAGAGGATTATCGCTGTATTCAATAAATGTGACGTTGCACCTCCCCTTTCTCCCAGACCGGAGGGGAACTACACCGATTTTGTATCGGTAAGTGCAAAAAGCGGAGAGGGTATGGATGAGCTTATAGAATTGCTTCACGATGCACTTCCCGGAAAGAAAAAAGAAATAGAAGTGCTTATCCCTTATTCTGAAAGCAAAATAGCTGCAACGCTTCACGACGGTGAGGTCATACTTGAGGAAAGCTATGAAGCCGAGGGTACGAAAATACGCATACTTGCCGACGAAGCGTTGTATGCTAAGTTAAGGAATTATATCATATGATGGAAGATTACAAAACTGTGCAAATTGATGCAAGTGCTGAAATGATTGAGCGAAAAAGCCGTTTTATCGGCTATTGCCGTCCCGTGAAAAATCAGGATGAAGCAATTGATTTTATAAACGAAATCCGTGCTATGCACCGCCAGGCAACACACAATGTATATGCCTATGTTTTAAGAGAAGATAATATTATGCGTTACAGCGACGACGGAGAGCCTGCAGGAACGGCAGGGGTGCCTGTGCTTGAAGTTATCAAGAAAGAGGGGCTTACTGACATTTGTGTTGTTGTAACACGCTATTTCGGCGGAATACTCCTCGGTGCAGGCGGTCTTGTACGTGCTTACGGAAAGAGTGCAAAGCTTGGTATTGATGCCGCTGAAAGAGTAGAAAAAATCTATTGTAAACTCTACCTTATCCGTTGCGATTATTCCACCTACGGAAAACTTGAATATGCCATAAATACCGACGGATATATTTTAAAGGACTGTGCTTTTGAAAATGATGTATGTATGACCGTCGGCGTTAAGCCTGAGCAGGAAAATGCGTTTTTAAAGACAGTTGCGGACATTTCGGGAGGAAGCGCAAAATTAAGCGAGCTTCCCGGAGAATACATAACGAAGAAGGTATAATAGTGGAAAGTTATAAAACAGCCAAGGGTTACGGCGAAGATGAATTTATCGAAAAAAAGAGCCGTTTCATCGGTCAATGCCGTCCCGTGAAAAATTTAGATGAGGCACTTTCTTTTATCGCTGAAATGCGTGAAGTTCATCCTCACGGGACAAATGCATATGCCTACGTTTTGAGAGATGATAACACAATGCGCTACAGCGATGCAGGAGAGCCTTCCGGCACGGCAGGTGTACCTATCCTTGAAGTAATAAAAAAAGAGGGGCTTACCAATGTATGCGTGGTTGTAACCCGTTATTACGGAGGAATCCAGCTCGGTGCAGGCGGACTTGTTCGTGCATACGGAAAGGGCGCAAAAATTGCAGTAGATGCGGCAAAACCTGCTATGAATGTTTACTGCAGTCAGTTCCTTATCCGTTGTGATTACACTACATACGGCAAGCTTGAATATGTCATAAATGCAGAGGGACACATTCTTAAAGAAACTGCTTTTGAAAACGATGTATGTATGACGGTAGCCGTTGAAAACGGCAGAGAGGAAGGTTTCCTCAAAACCGTTACCGACACATCAGGCGGAAGCGCAACAGTTAGCGAATTACCGGGTGAATATATAGCAAAAGAGCTTTGAGTTAGGCGATTCCTCCCTAGGTTCAACCGCCTTTCTCAAAGCTCTTTTATCGTCATTTTACTGTTATCTTCTCGCCTTTTTCGGCTTGTTTCCCTTGTTCTTTTGTCAGTTCATAAGTTTTACCACAACAGGAGGATTTTGCAAAATACTGTTTACTCCATTTAAAAACCGGTATAAAAAACAGGCTCAGACAGGTATATGTAACAAAAACTTTATAACTGCAGTACCGTCCGCATTCCGAGCAGATTTCCATACCTCCGTTATACGGTATTTCTTTCTGTTTATCGTAAATTCCCATTATGAAAAACACAGGCTCAACAACTCCGAAAAATCTTTAATATAAAAATCTGTTATACTGCGGATTTCATCCTCGTAGTCCTTGGAAGAATCGTCGTATACTCCGCACACCTTCATACCGGCTTCTTTTGCGGTTTTATCAGCGTTGTAGTTGTCGTCAAGGAACAAAACTTCTTTCACGGGAACACCTATTTTTTCAGCCGCCATACGGTAAATTTCGGGGTCTGCCTTGGTTGTATTGAAGTCGTCGCAAGACCATACATTGTCAAAAATATCAAAGAGACCTAATCTTTTAAGGCACGCATCCAATGTAAGGTGTGGGCTTGCGGTAAGGACATTGAGGCTCGCGCCCTGTTCCTTGAGTTTTTTCAGGGTTTCTATAACATTGTTTTTTGCAGGAATGTTGTATGCATATTCTTCATATGCATACTTACCCATTATTTCCCCAAGCTCTTCCAAAGACAGCTTTATTCCCAGTTCATCTACAAAATATTTTGCAGTTCCCTTAAAACCAAGCGGGGTTATTATTTTTATAATGTCATCACCGTAGGAAATATTATTTTCATTAAGAATACGTAGCATCATCCCACCGTAAGTGGGCATAGAGTCAACTAATGTACCGTCAAAATCAAAAAGATATGTTTTCATTTCTGTCACCTCAAAAAAATGGATGTAGT
>SVJW01000058.1 GCA_015068735.1 Oscillospiraceae bacterium | reverse complement strand
CCCACTCCTATATGGCAGGGCATTAAAAAGCCGCCCAAGGACGGTGTAGTTCTCTACATTTATTCTCTTTATCCCGACCTTTACAACAAGAGAGTTCTCCGCGGAAATCTCCATCTTCACACAAATGTGTCTGACGGCAGAGAATCTCCTGTTATGGCGGCAGCACGCAATCGTGCAGCCGGTCTCGACTTTATTGCTGTTACCGACCATTTTCTTTATGACGGCGGTAAGGCGGCAAGAGAGGCTTTCGATTTTGAAACAGATTTTAAAGTTCTTGTGGGCGAAGAAATCCATAACACATATGTGGGAAATATCCACCTTGTAAACATTGAAAGCAGCAAAAGTGTAAACGAAAGATTTCTCAGCGAGCCTGATGTGGTTGATAAGGAAGCAATGGCTCTTGAAAGTGAAGTGGAAATTCCCGAGGGTGTTGACAAGAAAGAATACCTCTACCGTGTATGGTGCTACCGTGAAGCGAAAAAATACGGCGGTCTTGTAATCTTCCCCCATCCCTACTGGGCGATTGCACACCGCTACCATGTAGGCCCCCGTATGAGCATGGCAATCCTCAGAAACGGACTTTGCGATGCGTTCGAGGTTGTAGGCGGTCCCAGTGAGGCGAAAAACAATCTTCAGGTGGCTCTTTGGAGCGAGCTTCGTGCAGAGGGAAAAACCATCCCCGTAGTCGGCTCTACCGATGGGCATACGGTACTTTTCAAATATTTTGACAGTTCATCAACCTATGTTTTTGCAGACGGTGACGATATAAAGGGCGCAGTATTAAACGGCTACAGCGTTGCGGCGGAACATCAGGAAAATACACCAGTAAGACTTTACGGTACATTCCGCCTTGTAAGATATGCGAGATTCCTTGCGGAGCATTATTTCCCTATGCACAACGACCTTTGCGAAGCATCTGGTAATGCAATAACCGAATATATCAGCGGAAACAAGGAAATGAAGCCCATTGTTGAAGCACTGGAAAAACGAGTTTTAGATTTTGAAAAGAAATTTTTCGGACGCAACTAATATTGAAAGGATGTTTATAAATGAAAATCAAAGGTAATATTGTAATTGGACAGTCCGGTGGACCTACAGCCGCAATCAACGCGACACTTGCAGGTGTATTCTGTGCAGGCAAGGAGCTTGCCGAGGGTAAAGTATACGGTATGCTGGGCGGTGTAGAAGGTCTTCTTCAGGAAAACTTCGTGGATATGTGCGAAAACCTCAAGACAGACCGTGATGTAGAGCTTTTAAAGAGAACTCCCTCCTCCTACCTCGGCTCCTGCCGTTTCAAGCTTCCTGAACCCGTACAGGGCAACGAAGTTTACGAAAAGCTTTTTGAGATTTTTGAAAAGCACAACATCAAGGGCTTTTTCTACATCGGCGGAAACGATTCGATGGATACCGTTAAGAAGCTCAGCATATACAATGACGAATACAAGAAAACAGACGTTAAGTTTATGGGTGTTCCCAAGACAATTGATAACGACCTTGTTGTAACAGACCATACTCCCGGCTTCGGTAGTGCGGCAAAATTTGTTGCAACAGTTACAAAGGAGCTTGTTCGTGACAGCCTTGTTTACGACCTCAAGAGCGTAACAATCGTTGAAATTATGGGCAGAGATGCAGGCTGGCTTACAGGTGCAAGCGCTCTTGCAAAGGGTGATGACTGTGAAGGTGCGGCAATGGTTCTTCTTCCCGAAGTTCCCTTTGACTATGAATATGTTAAAAACCGTGTTGCAGAGCTTATGGAAAATGGAAGCAAGTCCCTTGTTATCACCGTTTCCGAGGGTGTAAGAACGAAGGAAGGCAAGTATGTTTGTGAACTTGGCAGCGAAAAGGGTACTGATGCCTTCGGTCATACAATGCTTACCGGTACAGCCGCTACAATTGCAACAATGCTTAAAAACGATCTGGGCATCAAGACACGTGCAGTTGAACTTTCCACACTCCAGCGCTGTGCATCACACATTGCATCCGCTACCGATATTTCCGAATCTTTTGCAGTAGGTCAGGCGGCAGTTAAGGCTGCGGCAAATGGTGAAACAGGTAAAATGGCTCTTCTCAAGAGAGTTTCCAACAATCCCTACATCTGCGTAACTGATACTCACGATGTAAGAGAAGTTGCAAACCTTGCAAAGGAAGTTCCTCAGAGTATGATTAACGAAAACGGTGACAACGTAACAGAGGAATTTATAGAATATGTTCGTCCTCTTATCGAAGGTGAGCTTTCACAGCTTACCGTGAATGGATTACCGCAGCATATAAGACTCGGATGACACTGTCATCCTTTCGCAAGAGAAGTTTTCCAGAGGAAACATTCTCTTGCGAGAAAAGGGCTTTCGCTCGCGCACCGCTCACCGCGGTAGCCCTTGCAAGGTGTCGAAAACGAGGTGCACGCCCCCGTTTTCGACGAATTTTACCGTTAAAGGGACACCCCTTAACAAACCCCGCAAGAAGGAATGATACCCATGCTTGAAAGAACATTAAGAGTTCTTGAATTCAATTCAATACGCAAAATGCTTATGGATCAGGCAGTATGCGTCGAGGCGCGGGAGCGCTTGGGTGCATTGTTGCCTGTGGAAAATATCTACGAAGCGCGAGAGCTTCTCAAAATCACAAGCGAGGCGGAAAGTCTTCTCATTAAGAAAAGCGCTCCGCCTATTAGTCCTGTCCGCAACATTTTAGGTGCTGCCAAACGCGCGGCGGCAGACGGTGTACTTTCAATGAGCGAGCTTCTCACAATCGGACACACACTCCGAATGGCAAGGGGGCTTATCCGCTATTTTGAAGAAGACGGCTATGAGGAACTTTTCCCGTCTCTTTCATCGCTTTTCTCCGCATTGAGCGAAAACAAAAAGTTGGAAAATTCCATATTCGGAGCAATTTTAAGTGATGAGGAAATGGCAGACGATGCCTCGGTCGAACTTCTTGCAATCCGCAGGAAAATGCGTTCTCTTCATTCCAAAATCCGTGATGTTTTAAACGATATGGTACATTCGCCATCCTACTCAAACCTTTTGCAGGAGCCCATTGTATCAATGCGTGGTGACCGCTATGTTATTCCCGTAAAGAGCGAGCATAAGGGACAAGTCCCCGGCGTAGTGCACGACAGCAGCGCCAGCGGTGCAACACTTTTTGTAGAGCCGATGGCGGCAGTTGAAATTAACAATAAACTCCGCGAGCTTCATTCTCAGGAAAAGGATGAAATCGAGCGTATTCTCGCATCCCTTTCTTCCGAGGTAGCGGAATATTCAACACAGATAGCAGAAAACTACAAAATAATTATCGACCTTGATTTCGCTTTTGCAAAGGGCAAGCTTGCACGGAAAATGAATGCAAGTATGCCTGAGCTTAATTCCGACGGAATTATAAATATCAAAAAAGGCAGACACCCCTTAATTGACGAAAAAAAGGTCGTTCCTACAGACATTTATCTGGGCAAAGACTTCGACACTCTGGTTATAACAGGTCCTAACACAGGAGGTAAGACGGTTTCCCTTAAAACATTGGGGCTTTTCACCCTGATGGCGCAGTCGGGACTATGTATTCCTGCAGGCGGTGGAAGTCAGATAGCCGTATTTGAAAACGTATTTGCAGATATTGGTGACGAGCAGTCAATTGAGCAGTCCCTCAGTACCTTTTCGGCACATATGACAAATATTATAAAAATTCTCGACAAGGCAAACTATAACTCACTCATTCTGTTTGACGAGCTTTGTTCGGGAACAGACCCCACAGAGGGTGCGGCACTTGCTGTTTCAATCCTGGAGAGAGCGCGAAACTTAGGTGCAAAGGTTGCCGCAACCACTCATTACAGCGAAATCAAGCTGTATGCACTTTCCACAGACCGTGTTGAAAATGCGGCTTGCGAATTTGACGTTGCATCTCTCCGCCCCACATATAAGCTACTTATCGGTGTTCCCGGAAAGAGTAATGCATTCGCCATTTCCAAGAGGTTGGGGCTTTCCGACGATATTATCGATCGCGCAAGAGAGCTTGTTGACGGTGAAAGCACCCGTTTTGAAGATGTAATTACGTCCCTTGAAGAACATCGTGCAAAAGCTCAGCAGGAGCTTGACGAAGCTGAAGAGGCAAAGGCGCAGTCTCTTGCTCAGAGGCAGGAAGCTGAAAAAGAAAGAAGCCGTATCAAAGCTCAGCGTGAAAAACTCCTTAACGATGCTCGCCGTGACGCAAAAAAGATTTATGAGCAGGCAAAGAAAGAAGCCGATGCTATTGTTAAAAAAATGCAGAAGCTTTTTGAAGAATCGGCAAGTAATAACCGTACCGCTATCGAGGAGGGTAGGCGCGAGCTTAAGAAAGGGCTTGACAAGGCAGAGGGCAGACTTAGTGAGGACGTTTTCAAGAATAAGTCCAAAAAGCGTCTTGACCCGAAAAAGATTACCCTCGGTCAGCTTGTTGAGGTTACTACCATGAATTCTACAGGTAACGTGCTGACACTTCCCGACAAAAAGGGAGACCTTACGGTGCAGGTTGGTATTCTTAAAATAAAAACCAACGTAAACGCTCTCGCTCCTGCCAAGGAAGAAACCAAGAAAAAGAGTGCTCAGAGCTATATTGCAAGCGAGAGCCGTATGTACAGCGAGGTTAAAATGGAGCTTGACCTCCGCGGTGAAACGGTTGACGATGCTCTCCTTCTTACGGATAAATATCTGGACGATGCTTCACTTTCCCACCTTGAAACAGTTACCATTATCCACGGCAAGGGCACGGGCGCACTCAGAAGTGCCATTACCGATATGCTCCGCCACCACCCACACGTAAAAAGTTTTCGCGGTGGAAGATATGGCGAGGGTGAGGCAGGCGTAACTGTTGTGGAAATCAAATAGAAAAAATATGAATTTTCACGGTTTTCACACCATAAAAAAATATTGACATCGTTTTTTCACGGTGTTATAATTATTTTCATCGAGAATTTTGTAGAAATTGGAGGTTTTTTATTATGAAAAACGAATACTTACTCAGCGTTTTGGAAAGCGTTAAGAAAAAAGATGCTGCAGAGCCTGAATTTATTCAGACTGTGACAGAGGTTCTTGAGAGCCTTGAGCACGTTGTTGAAAAGCGCCCCGAACTTGCAAAGACAGGTCTTTTTGAAAGACTTGTTGAGCCTGAAAGACAGATCATCTTCCGTGTTCCGTGGGTAGATGACAACGGCAAAGTTCAGGTTAACCGCGGTTTCCGTGTACAGTTCAACGGTGCTATCGGACCTTTCAAGGGCGGTCTTCGTTTCCATCCTTCCGTTAACCTTTCTATCATGAAGTTCCTTGCTTTCGAGCAGACATTCAAGAACAGCCTTACAGGTCTCCCCATCGGTGGCGGTAAGGGCGGTAGCGATTTCGACCCCAGAGGTAAGTCTGATGGCGAAATCATGCGTTTCTGCCAGAGCTTTATGACAGAGCTTTACCGTCATATCGGTCCTGACGTTGACGTTCCTGCAGGTGACATCGGCGTAGGTGCAAGAGAAATCGGTTACCTTTACGGTCAGTATAAGAGAATCAAGGGATGCTGGGAAAACGGCGTTCTCACAGGTAAGGGTCTTTCTTACGGCGGTTCTCTCATCCGTCCCGAAGCTACAGGCTACGGTGCTACATACTATGCTTGTGAAGTTCTCAAGCATTTCGGCGAAACAATCGAGGGTAAGACAGTTGCAATTTCCGGTTTCGGTAACGTTGCATGGGGTGTTGCTGCAAAGGTTGCTCAGCTCGGTGGTAAGGTTATCACAATTTCCGGTCCCGACGGATATGTATACGATCCCGACGGTGTAACAACTCAGGAAAAGATTGACTATATGCTTGAAATGAGAGCTTCCGGCCGTGACCGTGCTCAGGATTATGCTGAAAAGTTCGGTTGCCAGTTCTTTGCAGGCGAAAAGCCCTGGGGTGTTAAGGCAGATATCTGCATGCCCTGTGCTACACAGAACGAAATCGGTATCGAAGAAGCTAAGAAGATTATTGCTAACGGTACTAAGTATTATATCGAAGTTGCTAATATGCCCACAACAAACGAAGCTGTTGCACTTCTCAAGGACAGCGGTCTTATCGTAGGACCTTCCAAGGCTGTTAACGCAGGTGGCGTTGCAGTTTCTGCTCTTGAAATGGCTCAGAACTCTATGCGTTACAGCTGGAGCGCAGAAGAAGTTGACGAAAAGCTTAAGGGTATCATGAAGAATATCCACAAGGTTAGCGCTGACGCTGCAGAAGAATACGGTCTTGGTTATGACCTTGTTGCAGGTGCTAACATTGCAGGCTTCAAGAAAGTTATGGAAGCTATGCTTGCATATGGCGTTTGCTAAAAATCGGTTTGATAAAAAGCGCAGACCACGCAAAGCAAAAATGTTTAATGTTCAGTTTGTGCTATTATTAAATTTCATAGCTTAATGTAGGACACCGCTTTAGGCGGTGTCCTTTTTTTGAAGCTTTGCGTTATCGACAAACCTCACCTCTCGGCGTATCCACATACGCCTTCGGGAACCCTTCGGTTCGGTTTGTCAATTCTGCATCTTTTTCTCTGCACCTCCACATCGTGCAATGCAAAATTAAAAGGGAATCCAATGGATTCCCTTTTTGCTTGCAAAAAAACTGTAACTGTGATATAATCACCACGAGGTGACTACAAATGAACAAACACGAAGAACTTGCACTTAAATATTTTAACGAAGGATACAACTGTGCTCAATCGGTTTTTGCGGCATTTCACGAAGAAATGGGCATAGACGAAAAGACTGCTTTTAAAATGTCCGCGGCATTTGGTGGAGGTATGGGCGGTCTCCGTGAAGTTTGCGGTGCTGTAACAGGTATGTTTATGGTTCTTTCCAACCTTTACGGTTACGACGATGCCAAAGAGCTTGATAAGAAAAAAGTTCTTTACAGTCGAGTTCAAGCGTTGGCGGAAGAATTTAAAAAGGACTACGGTACAATTATCTGCCGTGAACTTTTAGCCTCTCCCAAGGCAAAGGAATTCCAGCCCAAAGGCGGTCACGCAGGAATTTGCTTTGAGTATGTGAAAAATGCGGCGAGAATGGTATCTGAATTTATAGAAAAAAGCGACGCTTAATAAAAAAGCAGCAGTTCAACGGAACTGTTGCTTTTTCACTATAAATTCGTTAAAATCGGGGGCGTGTACCTCGATTTTAACACCTTGCAAGGGCTACCGCGGTGAGCGGTGCGCGAGCGAAAGCCCTTTTCTCGCAAGAGAATGTTTTCGCAAGAAAACTTCTTTTGCGAAAGGATGACATTGTCATCCGCTACTCATCCTCGGGGAATCTGCCGTTTAAAAACCAATCCGGCATAAATCCCTCGGGATAGAGCATCTTGGGTTCTTCCCGTACACTCTCTATGGGCATAACAACTTCTCCCAAAGGAAGTTTTGGCATCAGTCTTGCAGGTACGGCGTAGGTTATATAGCACATTGCTTCTTCATTCTGCATAAAATCACCTCAGAATAATATATGATAAAAAAAATAATGTAGTCCTGAATATTACTATTTACATTTTTAGAAATTTATTATAAAATACTACTATAATAAGGGCTAAGACTAAGGAGATGATTTTTAAATGAAAAAGTATATCCCCATATTATTGATAATTTTTCTTTTACCCGTATTTATTGCTATTATTACTGATATTACTGAGGAAAAGCCATATGTAGTAAACACTTATGAAGCAACGCCACAAGAAGAAAACATTAAGCTTTTTGAGGAATCGCAGGTCGTAATATTGGAAACTCATTACGAAATGAGCGATGGAACATGGAAAACAGCTAAGAATAAATCCTATAAGTATAGGCTTGAATTAAGAGTTGAGGAGATGAATGCGACTCTCATATGTTTAACTAATAATAAAAATCTATCTCCTCGTCAGGCATATAAGGAGATGATGGATAAAAACGATCCTTCATTTGGCACAAATTCGAAGTTGGTTGGCTTCCATAAATGATGCCGTTTGAGTGCGGGTTATCCGCACTCTTTTTTACTATATTGAAGTTGTGTAATACTTTATCAGGCTATTGCCTTTTTTTATTTTTAGGTGTATAATGATTGATGGCGTAAATAAAAACGAAAGGTTCTGAATATAAATGTTAAATGAAATTAAAGCACAGGCAATTAAGGCTACGGAAGAGCTTGTAGCCCTTGCAAACCTTAAAAAAGGCGATATTTTCGTTGTAGGATGTTCTTCCAGCGAAGTCGGTGGTAACAAAATCGGTACCAACAGCAGCGAGGATACAGGCAAGGCTCTCTTTGACGGAATTTATTCCGTTTTAAAGGAAAAAGAAATCTTTCTTGCTGCGCAGTGTTGCGAGCATCTTAACAGAAGCCTTGTCATAGAAAAGGAATGTCTTGAAAAATACAACCTTGAAGAGGTGTGTGTCGTTCCCCACCCCAAGGCAGGCGGCTCCTTTGCAACAGCGGCATACAAGGGTTTTGAAAACCCCGTTGTTGTTGAAGAAATCAAGGGTCACGCAGGGCTTGACATCGGCGGAACACTTATCGGTATGCACCTTAGGAGAGTGTGCGTTCCCGTCCGTCTTTCAATAAAGAAAATTGGCGAAGCTCCCATTATTTGCGCAAAAACTCGCCCCAGACTTATTGGCGGAGAGAGAGCGATTTATAATTTTAAAGAGGACGTTCAAAGATAAATAAATGAAAGGTTTTTCTTATGGTTAAAAATAAAAAAGCACCAACTTTCATTAAAAATGTAATAGCGATTGTGTTTGCACAGTTTGTCGTGAAGATTCTCGGCTTTGTTTACCGCATGGTAATAACAAACATCGACGGCTTCGGCGATATGGGAAACGGTTACTACAATTTCGGTTTCCAGATATACACCCTGCTTCTCGCCATAAGCTCTATCGGTATTCCCAACGCCATTTCCAAACTTGTGTCGGAAAGGTGCGCTCTTGACGATTACAAAGGCGCAATGCGTATTTTCCGTGTAGCGCTTGTGTTGTTTACAATTGTGGGCTCGGTGTTTGCGGCGATAATGTTCTTCGGAGCACAGTTTATTGCAACAAATATCCTTGACGCGCCACCTGCGGTGCATACTATACGGGTGCTTTCCCCTGCACTTATTTTCGTGTCGGTGTCCAGCGTTGTCCGCGGATTTTTTGCAGGTCAGCATAATATGAAAGCTACCAATACCAGCCAGGTGTTGGAGCAATTTTTAAAAAGTCTCTCTACAATCCTTATCGTTATGGCAATGGTGGGACAAAAGCCAGAATATATGGCGGCAGGGGCAACACTCGCCACAACGATTTCCACACTTTTAAGTTGTTTATACCTTTTTACATTCTACGCATTCAACAAAAAGGATATAAAGGAGAAAATTTCCGCGGCTCCCGCAATCAAAATTCAGGGAAGCGGACCGAAAATTGCAAAAATGATTCTGTGGGTGTCAATTCCCATTTCTCTTGGGGCAATTGTGGCATCACTTAACAGAATTGTTGATATAGTAACCGTTGTACGCGGTGTAAAAATTGCCCTTAGCGGAGTGCTGAGTGGCGAAGCATTGGAAAATGAAGCGGTACGCCTCAGCGGTATTCTCAGCAAAACAGATGTTCTTATAAATCTTCCGTTGGCGATTAACACGGCATTCTCCACGGTGCTTGTTCCCACGGTTGCAGGCGCTCTGGCGGTAAAGGATTACGCCACGGCAAGAGAAAAAATTTCTTTTTCTCTCCTTATTTCCACAATAGTTGCACTCCCCTGCACTATTGGTTATATGGCACTATCAGGACCTATTCTTCAAACGATTTATCCCAACTATTCGGAGGGTGCTCTCCTTTTCACAATGGTTGCCCCAACGGTATTTTTCTCGGCAATGAGCCAGACCATTTACGGCTCGCTTCAGGGTATGGGAAAAATCTTTGTTCCCGCACTAAGCGTTCTGTGTGGCGGTATTTTAAAGGTAATTCTTAACCTTGTCCTTATACCCATTCCCGAGATTAACATTTACGGTGCACCCATCGGAAGCATTGTTTGTCAGGCTACGGCATTTTTCATAAGCTATTATGTTCTTCAGAAAAATCTTCCCATGAAACTTTCTTTTAGCAAATATTTCTTAAAGCCATTCTTTGCAGCGGTTGTTATGGGTGGAGTTGCCCTGTTTGCGCATAAGCTTCTGCTCGGGTTTACGGGAAATGCTGTCGCAACGGTTGTTTCCATCGGTGCGGCAGGTGTAGTTTATGTTGTGATGATAGGAATTCTGGGAATTTTCAGCAGAGAGGAACTTTCTACGCTTCCCATAATAGGCAAAAAATTTAAAAAGTAAAAATTACCAAAAAGAAATTCTTTGAAAAATAAGAATTTCTTTTTTTATTGGGAAAAATACAGTCGAGGTGAATTACATGAATAAACTTAAATTTGTTTTAATCGTTTTAGCCTTTATTTCCGTATATTTCCTGAGAATTGCCGTGGCAGAAAACATAAAGGAAGTTTCCCACGCAGTTACTTTTATATAAGGAGGACATTATGCTGACTAAAAAAGAGTACTCCAAAATCGTTGAAAAACATTCGGGGAAATCCCCTGTTATAAAAGATACTCTCCGCGCATTTTTCGTAGGCGGATTTATATGCACTTTGGGAGAATTCCTGAAAAAAAGCTATCTTTCTTTCGGACTCAGCGAGGAAATTGCAGGAACTACAGTTTCCATTACGCTGATTTTCATTGCATCGGTGCTGACCGTTATCGGTGTGTTTGACCGTATAGGGCAATTTGCAGGGGCAGGAACGCTGGTGCCCATAACGGGTTTTTCAAATGCCGTGACCTCTCCTGCCATTGAATTTAAAACCGAGGGACTGGTCCCGGGAACTGCCGCAAAAATTTTTACGGTGGCGGGCCCCGTTATTGTTTACGGGACACTTTCCTCAGTAATTGCAGGACTTATATATTTTTTTATTAAATGAAAGGATGTAGACGGTGTATAACGCAGGTAACGGAACAATAATATTCGACAAAAAGCCGTCTGTTCTTTCCTTTTCTGCAGTAGTGGGAAAAAAGGAAGGAGCAGGACCTTACGGAAAATATTTCGATCAGGTGGAGGAAGATGCCCATTTCGGACAGGAAACATGGGAAAAAGCAGAAAGCGAAAACCTCCGCCGAAGCATAGACCTGACCTTGCAGAAAGGCGGTTTTAAAGCGGAGGACATTGATTTTTCCATATCAGGTGACCTTCTTAACCAATGCACGTCATCGGGGTATGCGTTAAGAAGTCTGGGGATTCCTTTTTTGGGAGTTTACGGTGCTTGCTCCACCATGGCGGAAAGTATGCTTTTAGGAAGCCTTATTATAAACGGTGGGGGCGCAAAAAGGGTTCTTTGTTCAACCAGCAGTAACTTCTGCAGCGCGGAAAGGCAATTCCGTATGCCCCTTGAATACGGTGGTCAGCGTACTCCCAGCGCCCAATGGACGGTAACGGGAAGCGGAAGTGTTGTTTTGGGAAACGGGGGCGCAGGACCATTTATCGACTCGGTTTCCTGCGGAAAAATTGTGGATATGGGAATTAAAGATGCCGCTAATATGGGCGCGGCAATGGCACCTGCTTTCACAGATACCGTAAAAAAGCATTTTGAAGCAACGGGCAGGGATTTTTCATACTATGATCTGGTAGTTTCGGGAGATCTCGGCATTGTGGGAATGGATATTGCCAATGACCTTTTCAGCCGTGACGGAATAAAAACTCTCGGTAAGTACAACGACTGCGGAGCAATGATTTTTGACAAAGAAACTCAGGACACTCACGCAGGCGGAAGCGGTTGCGGTTGCAGTGCTTCAATGCTGTGCGGATATATTCTTCCCGAAATGAAAAAAGGTAATCTCCGACACGTTCTTTTTGCGGCAACAGGCGCTCTTATGAGCCCAACGTTCACAATGCAGGGAGAAAGTATCCCCTCAATTTCTCACGCAATTTCATTGGAAGCATAATAATACACCTTCCGCCATATGATAGGAAGAGAGGTGCTTGCTTTGAAAAATAACCGTATGAAATATATATTGGCGGCAGCACTTTTGTTGCCGCTTTCTCTCTTTATTATCCATGTTTTTGCCAAAGAGAGCGAGGAAAAGGTCGTCTACATAACTTTTGACGACGGCCCTACATTAAACACGCCCGAAATTGTGGAAACCCTTGAAAAATACGATGCAAAGGCAACATTCTTTGTGCTGGAGGAAAGAATTGTTCAGTACCCCGACTTTATTAAAAAAATTTATTACAGCGGAAATGCCCTGGGGCTTCACGGGGTAAGTCACAGCGAAGCAATCTACTATACGCCCACCTCCCCCCTTGAAGAAATGGAAAAAACCAATAAAACCCTTAAATCGGTATTAGGAGAAGGCACTAATCTTGTAAGAGTGCCTTTCGGCTCAAGTTATAAGCTTACGGGTAAACAGGCAAAAATTCTGGAAGATAACGGCTTCGTTATATGGGACTGGAACGTTGACCCCCGTGACAGCGTGGGAAAAATCGTTCCGGAAAAAGTTATGGCAAATCTTCGCCGCGACCTTGAAAAGTGCAAAGGAAAGCCTGTAATTCTTCTCCACGACAGAAAAAGCACAGCAAAACTTCTTCCTTATATGCTGGAATATCTCAAAAGCGAGGGATATACGATGCTTCCCATAACAGGAGTGGAAACGCCGGTAAATCACCTCCGCTGATTTTTTAGAAAAAGTTTTGAAAAAAGTTTTTTGAGATTTAAAAGGAGTTTAGCACAAAAATTCTGCACATTTTAATCGGAACCCCCGCGTTTTTGGTACTTTTGGCTCCCAAAAGTACATAGTCCTTAGCGACTCCGCTAAACATCTTCATAAGCCTTATGAAACACCAAAGAATTTTTCTCTCAATTTGTATTGACAAATCCCCCTTACTTGTGTTAAGATGATACACGGCATATTATCCGGTTACTATGGTTTGCGGTTTCTCCAACCCTCGCCATGGAGCTGGGAGTTTTTGCCGAAAATATTTAATAGGAGGTTTCTTTATTATGTTAAAGGAAACAAAGCAGAGCATTATCGATCAGTACAAGCTTCACGAGGGTGACACAGGATCTCCCGAGGTTCAGATTGCTATTCTCACAGAGAGAATCAATCACCTTAACGAGCATCTTAAG
>SVJW01000057.1 GCA_015068735.1 Oscillospiraceae bacterium | reverse complement strand
TGACTTTCCTCGGTAAAAACGGTAGAGCAGGAACCCCAAAGGATATTTCCGATGCTGTTCTTTTCTTAGCTTCACAGGACTATATAACAGGGCAAAACCTTGTTGTAGATGGTGGAAGAGCATTAGGCCCGGGTGTTTCAAGAAAGGAAATATAATATGACAAAAATCAAAATCGGTCAGATTGGCATAGGTCACAATCACGGCGGTGCGAAAATGATGGCGGTAAGAAAGTTCCCCGAATTGTTCGAGGTTATAGGCTATGCCGAAGAAAACAAACGATGGATAGAAAAAAGAGGGGAGCATAAATGCTACGCTGACCTGCCCCTTTTAAGTCCTGAAGAAATCATAGAAAAAAGTGATGCGGTGCTTGTAGAAAGCGATGTGTGGGATCTAACCAAATACGCAAAGATGTGTGTTGACAACGGAAAACACATACATATGGACAAGCCTGCAAGCGGTACTTTGGAAGAGTACAAAGCCGTGCTCGACACCGCAAAGGAGAAAAATCTCGTTGTTCAGCTTGGGTATATGTATCGCTACAACCCTGCGGTGCAAAAATGCATAGAGCTTATACGCGAGGGCAAGCTTGGAGAAATTTATTCCATAAATGCCGAAATGAGCACATTCCATCCCGAAGGGTACAGAAAATGGCTTACCAACTTCGGCGGAGGAATTATGTATATTTTGGGAAGCCACCTTGTGGACTTAATAGTATACATTCTCGGCGAACCGAAAAAGATAACCTCCTTTTTGAAACAGACGGGACTTGACGGAATAAATCTTCCCGATAATAATCTTGCCGTGCTTGAATACGAAAAAGCCCTGGCGAGGGTTTTTGTATCATCGGTTGAGGTCAACGGCTTTGGAAGAAGGCAGTTTGTGGTATCGGGAAGCAAGGGTACGGTGAATATCTGCCCGATTGAAAGACCGATTACGATGACGTATTCCGACACAACTATTGCCGATAAAACCTACGAAGACCGAAAAATATTGATTCCCTTCGACGATAATACATTCGACGGAAGGTATGACGAAATGATGCAGGATTTTTATAAATATATTATCGGAGAAAAGGAAAACCCATACACCTACGAACACGACTTTTTGGTGCAAAAGGTTTTAAGCGAAATAATAGGCGGTGTGAAATTCCATGGCAAAAATATTGATTAAAAACGGTCGGGTAGTATACAAAGATTAAAGGAGAAAAAATTATGAACAGAGTAGCATTTATTACAGGCGGTGGCGGATTTATCGGCTCGGAAACAGCATTGGTGCTTGCAGAATCGGGCGTATGTGTGGCTATCAGCGACATCAATGAGGAAACAGTGAAAAAAGCGGTAGATCGAGTTGCAGAAGCAGGCGGAATTGCCAAGGGATATGTAGCGGATGTTTCCGATTCCAAAAGCATTGATGATGCCATAAATCAGGCATATCGTGATTTTGGAAGACTTGATATTATGGTGCACGTTGCAGGCGGAAGTGCACGCCTTGCAGGAGACAATAAATACAAACCCCTTATAGAGCAGGAAGATGATGTTATTGACAAGGTTTTGAAGGTCAATCTCTACGGTGCTTTTTATGCCAGCAGAAGTGCCGCAAAAATTATGGTGGAGCAAGGCGAAGGCGGAAAAATCATCAACTTCTCTTCAACGGTAGGGGTAAACGGTCTTCGCTATGCCTGCGAATATGCCGCAAGCAAAGGTGGCGTTATGTCCTTGACAAAGGCTTTGGCAAAGGAACTTGGCAAATACAAAATCAATGTTAATTCAGTAGCTCCCGGTGTGGTTTGCAGAGATGATGTTGACACCTCTACAGAGCAAGGAAAGCACTATGCCTACGGTACAAATTTCCTCGGAGAAAAATGTACGGCAAGAGATATTGCATACCTTGTGGAATTTCTTGCTTCAAAAAGATCAGACTTTATAACAGGACAGACCTATATCTGTGACGGCGGACGTAGCCTTGCTATGAGAGGAAGTGAACTCAATTGAAAGCAATGCTCGTAGACGACAATAAAAACTTAATATGGAGTGACGTTCCAAACCCAATCATAAAAGAAGACGAGGTTTTAGTAAAAATATATGCCGCGGCATTAAACCGTGCCGACCTTTTGCAGAGGGAAGGAAAGTACCCCTCACCTGAATGCTGTCCGCCCTGGATGGGACTTGAAATATCGGGAGAAATCGTCGAAATAGGTAAAAAGGTGACAAATTGGAAGATAGGTGACAAGGTATGTGCTCTTTTGGGCGGTGGCGGATACGCAGAATATGTTGCCGTGAAATATGATATGCTGATGCCCATACCCAAGGGGATTTCTATGGAAGAAGCGGCGGCGCTTCCTGAAGCTTATGCAACGAGCTACCTCAATCTCTTCATTGAAGGACATCTCGAAAAAGGGCAGACGGCATTTATCCCGGCAGGGGCATCGGGACTTGCATCCGTTGCAATCCCTATTGCAAAAGCTTTCGGAGCAAGGGTTATCACCTCTGTTTTATCAGATGAAATTGCAGAAAAAATCAAGCCTCTCGGTGCGGATGTTATAATAAATTCATCTACCGAGAGCGTTGAAGAAATTCTTGCTGAAGAAGAGAAAAACGGCACCCCCGTTAATGTTTCTATGGATTGTCTTTCGGGAGAAACACTCGGAAAAAGCCTTTCATATATGGCACGTGGAGGCTATTGGATTGTTATTTCAACCCTTGCAGGCATTGAAACTAATGTTCAGCTACGACCGCTTCTTACAAAGGGCTTGCACCTGGTAGGAAGTATGCTTCGTAACCGCACTCCCGAGTTCAAAGCATATATCCTTTCCGAGCTTGTGAAAAATGTGTGGCCGAAGATAGAAAACGGAGAAATAAAACCCTCGATTTATAAGGTGCTTCCCATAGAAAAAGCAGAAGAAGCCCATGCAATTTTGTATAGGAGCGGAAATATAGGCAAAGTAGTGCTGAAAGTAATAAAGTGATACGCATCTGCGTATCACTTGCTTTTTACTCAATATATTCCGATGGAGAAATACCCACTTCTTTTTTAAATACTGTACTGAAGTATTTTACATTGTCAAATCCTGATTTTTGCGACACTTCTTTTACGCTGAAATAACCTGTGCTGAGTAGTTCCTTTGCTTTCTCAATTCTCATTTTTAAAATCGCTTTTACTGGTGAAATTCCGAAAATTTCCTTATAAATTTTGCGGAAATACACCTTACTTATAAATGATTTTTCCGCAATTTTGGATATTGTTATCTCGGAATTGTCAAAATTTGTGTTCATATAAACAATACTGTTTTTGATAATGCTTTCTTTCTTGCTCGTGGGATTTGCCGTGTGATAAAGCTCCATTTCCTCAAGCATTTTATAGAATAACGACTGACATCTGTGTTTATATCCAGGGGCAGATTCCTCCCACGTTTTAAGAATATCGAAAAAGTAACCTGCAAATTTAGAACTGTCCTCGGGTTTAAAGATCTGAATCTCATTTTCGTTGCTTCCGTGACAATAGAAGTGAATAACAATCATTTCTTCATCGGTTGAAACTCGGTCAAATACTACGTGTGCAGGAAGGAATGAAAAGCTTCCTGCATCGGCAAAATATTTCTTTCCCCTCGATTCAAAAAGCGTATTTCCTGATATTCTGTAGCAGAGTCCGCTTACACGGCTCTGCTTTCTTCCGCACGCGGCGGCAAGTCTTTTTTCTATGTGAAATACATTAGCAATTTCATAGCTAATTTTGTGATTGTTGAAAAACATACTGTCACCTCAAAATTACTATATCATAAATAGTTTTGAAAATCAAACCTTTTTATATCGTTTTATTGGTTTACTTAAAATTTCTGTATTGTATAATAAACCTATGAGGTGATCAGGGTGAAAGAATTATATATTGAAATTATGGAAAAAGTTGTAGAGGCGTATACTCTCGACCACATCAGGCGATATACTGCCGAAGTTATGGAACGCGGACTTGAAGAACACGGTTTTCCGCGACTTACCGCAAACATAGGAATACTTATTGCCCACGGAAGAAAGCAGGAGCTTCGCGAAGATTTCCTTAAAATGATGGACCTGTGTTTAAAGGAAATGCCCACAGCACGAAGAAGAAACGGTGGCAGAGTTGGAAATGACTTTTCTGTAAAGGAAATTGTTTTCTGCTTGCTGGAAACGGAAAAGGCAGGCTCTTTCCCGAAAGAAATCACAGATGGGTGGAGAGAGGAACTTGCAAAGATAAATCCCTACCTTACCTACTCACAGATTGCGGCATATCCACCAAACAATATGGCAAACTGGGCGGCATTCGGTGCAGCAAGTGAGCAACTCCGCAAATATGCAGGAATAGCAGATGAGAGCTTCTTTATAGAAAATCAGATAGCATCGCAGTTTCACGCTTTTGACGAAAACGGGATGTACCGCGATCCGGGTGAGCCTATTGTGTATGACATTGTTACAAGGCTTCAGCTTGCAACGGCACTTTATTACGGTTTTGACGGTGAAGGAGCAGAGAGACTTACGGAAGAACTTATAAAATCTGGCGATAAGACCTTATATATGCAGTCGGTAACGGGAGAAATACCTTTCGGTGGAAGAAGCAATCAGTTTTTGCATAACGAAACCGTTTACGCCGCACTTTGCGAATTTTATGCGAGCTTCTTCAAAAAACGTGGTGATATGAAAAAGGCAGGTCAGTTCAAGCGAGCCGCAAGAATTGCTGTGGAAAGTATTCTTCCGTGGCTTGAGGCAAAGCCAATACGCCACATCAAGAATTCCTATGCCACAGACAGCATGTATGGTTGTGAAGGATATGCCTATTACGACAAATATATGGTGACTGCAGGCTCGTGGCTGTATCTTGCATGTGCCATGGCGGATGACACAATTCCTGAAGTTCCATGCCCGGTTGAAAATGAAAACTATATCTGCGAAACAGCACCGCATTTCCATCTTACAATGCTTAAATACGGCGACTATTTTGTGCAGATGGATACTGCCGCAAATCCCAAATACGACGCAAGCGGTATCGGGCGTGTACATAGAAAAGGAGCTCCCCCCACAATCTGTTTGTCGATGCCATTCTCCGCACATCCTAACTACACAATTGATATAGAAAACCCGACTCCGCTCTCTGTCTGCGCAGGGGAAGGAAACACTGATTATGAGATTACCTCAAAAGAGGTAACAGACGACTTTGTAAAGATAAAATACACATCCCAAAATGAAAGCGGATTAATTGTAAAACAGACTTGCATTGTTTCAAAAAACGGAGTAGAATTTAAAGCAGAGGGCGACGGTAAGGTTGAGATAGTTTTCCCCATGTTCTCTTTTGACGGAGAAAATGAAACGAAAAGATCTGTTTCAGGTAACTGTGCAGAGGTAGAGTACAAAGGCTGGAAATGTATCTATACCGCAGACGGAGAAATTACAGAGGGTGGCATTTATGCCAACAGAAACGGGCATTATATCCGTATGAACGTAAAAGGAAAAGATTCGGCAACACTTAAAATTGAGATAAAGGAGTTAGAATTATGAGTATTATCGACGAAAAATGGATTAACGAGACTTGGGAAAAGCTTGACAAAAAGCTCTCTCGTGTTGCAGTAGAATACCGTGATGCAATCACATATACAACAGAGGAAGGAAAGAAGTACAACAATACCGCTAATGACAAAGACATAAATTGGTGGACAAACGGCTTCTGGCCCGGACTTATGTGGATTATGTACGACTCCACAGGAAACGAAGAATACAGAAAAACTGCTGAAAATGCGGAAAAACTCCTTGATAAAGCTCTCAGAAATTACGACAAGCTTGACCATGACCTTGGCTTTATGTGGCATTTATCGGCAGGTGCAAACTACCGCCTTACGGGAAATCGCGATTCCTATGTAAGGAATATGTTTGCGGCAAATACCCTTGCCGGAAGATACAACATCAAAGGCGAATTCATCCGCGCGTGGAATCAGCCGGAGAAAAAAGGCTGGGCAATCATCGACTGTATGATGAATATTCCGCTTCTTTACTGGGCATCTCAGGAAACAGGAGATGAAAGATATAAATACATAGCAATGAGCCACGCTGACAAAACTCTTAAACATCATATCCGTCCCGACGGGTCTGTAAACCATATAGTATGCTACGATCCCGAAACAGGGGAAGAAATGGAAACACTTGGCGGTCAGGGTTATGGCGTAGGTTCTTCCTGGTCAAGAGGGCAGGCGTGGGGCGTATACGGTTTTACTCTCAGTTATATACATACGGCAGAGGAAAAGTATCTTGATGCGGCTAAAAAGGTTGCAAATTACTTTATTGCCGCTTGCTGTGACGATTATCTTCCCAAATGCGATTTCAGAGCACCCGAAGAGCCTGTGTTGTACGATTCTTCAGCAGGACTTATCGCCGCTTGCGGTCTTATTGAACTTTCAAGAGTTGTTCCTGAGTTTGAGAGTAAAATGTACTTTAATGCAGCCTGCAATATCATAAAAGCAATTGTAGAAAACTTTGCAGACTGGTCGGAAGATTCCGATGCAATCGTGACTCATTGCACTACAAGTTACGGTGCAGGAAAGCATTGGACCTTGGTTTATGCAGACTTTTACTTGGCAGAAGCACTTAATAAGCTTAAAGGTATAAATACATTCTTATGGTAAAGATAAAAGAGTTGTGACTACCTCACAACTCTTTTATCTTTTCTCTGTATTTTTTTGGTGATACACCGGTTTTCTTTTTGAACGCTTCACAAAAATATGACGGAGAAGAAAAACCTAATTGGAAGCCTATCTCATTTATAGAAAGGCTCAAATCTTCAAGCAAATCCTTCGCGTGTTCAAGGCGTATTCTGTTTCTGTATTCCAAGGGAGACAATCCCGTTATATCCCTGAAAATTCTCAAAAAGTGGTACTTACTCATACTGCACATTTTTGCGTAATCCAAAAGGGTGTAGTTTTTGTAATATTCTCTATTCATTGACTGTATAACAAAAGTTATTTTGTCGAAATGCTTTTTGTGAATGCTTACCTCTTTTTTAATTCTGCGTGAAAGCAGGGAAATTATTTCAAACAGCTTCAGCACGCACACTTTTTCGTAATGTGTCTGTTTGGACTGCAGTTCGGTAAGAATATCTTCAAAAAGGTCACGGACTTTGCTGCTTGGCTTTGCATTGTAAACTATAGAGCTTTCAAGTCCCAACATATCAAAGTTTTCCGGTGCCATAAAGTGTATATAGAAAAACTCCGCTGTTTTGTCTTCAAAACAAGTATGCTCTTGCCTTTCATGGGGCTTGAAAATTATGAAAGCTCCCTCGGGGGCAACCTCTTTTTTATCAAGAAAAAACGTCTCACTCCCTTTGGCAACATAGAAGAGGAGCCAATCATCTCTTCCGTTGGGACGGCTTATACTGCGGCCGTTTTCAGCAAAAATATGCCCCGCGCTTTTTAAATATACATCAAAAATGCCCTCAGTCGTGTCTGAATATGCATTAAATAACATAAAAACCTCCAATATAGCAATAAATCTAAAGTTTATATCAATTTTACTTATTTACATAATATAATTTTAGCACTAAAATGAAAGTATGTCCAGTAACTTTTGGAAAGGAGCAGGTTTCATGCCAATTTACGAAGAATCTTTCCGTATCGGCTCGGGAAGATACATACAGGGAAAGGGATATATTTCAAAGTGCGGTGATGAAGTCAAAAGAGTCGGTACATCCGCCATTCTAATCGGTGACGACACATCTCTTAATCTTACACGCGAAAAAATTGCCGATTCTATGACTGCCGCAGGTTTAAAATATGAATTTATTGTGCATAACGGCACTTGTAATGATGAAGCTGCAACAAAGATTGCTTCCTATGCAAAGGAAAAGGGCTACGATGTTATTGTAGGTGTTGGCGGTGGTGTGATTATGGATTTTGCAAAAGTATGCGCGCATTTTGCAGATATGCCCGTAATAAACATCCCAACATCAAGTGCTACCTGTGCGGCATATACACCTCTTAGCGTAAGGTACACCCCGGAAGGTAAAACCGTGGGCACAATGCATTTTGAAAACGAGGTAAATGCAGTAATTGCCGATACTGAAATTATGGCAGCACAACCTGTACGTCTTCTTCTCGCAGGCGTATTTGATTCATTGGCGAAGTTTCTTGAAATCAAGCATCGCTACAACGAAAAGGATGAAAGCTATCCGTTGGGGCTTGATTATGCATATGTGCTTTCAAAAAGGTCGTATGATTTTATTGTATCTAAAATACAAAAGTGTCTTGATGATATAAAAAAAGGTGAAATAACCGAAGATTTTGAAACCCTGATTTTTACTCTTATTGCCGTAACGGGAGTTATAAGCGGTATTGCCCGTGGCTCAAACCAAACGGCTCTCGGTCATAAATTTTACGAAACAACAAGATTCTTTTTTCCCGAAGAATCAAAACCGTATCTTCACGGAGAAATTGTGGGAGTAGGGCTTCTTCTTCAGAATCATTTTAACGGGGAAGAGGAAAACAATACTTTCCTTATAAATCTTATGAAGAAATACAATATGCCTTTTAAAATAACCGATGTGGGCGTTACGGATTCTACGGAAGTTTTTGAAAAATATTACGAGAAAATTAGTCATAGTAGTGCCATAAACCACCAAAATAAAGAAGAATGTGAAAAATTCAGGCAGAGCCTTTTATATTTCCGTAATCTTAATAAGGAGTAATAATTATGAAAAATACAATTGAACAGATCGAAAAAAACAAGGTTATCGTAATCGTGCGCGGTGTAGAAAAAGAAAAGCTTATACCCATGTGTCAGGCAATTTATGACGGAGGACTTCGCCTTATTGAATGTACCTATGACGCAAGCGGAAAAATAAGCGACGAAGAAATCGCAGGAAACATTAAAATGCTTGCAGAGCATTTTGAGGGAAAAATGATTGTCGGTGCAGGAACAGTTCTTACGGAAAAGCAGGTTGAACTTACAAAAAAAGCAGGAGGAAAATTCATCATTTCTCCCGACACAAACCCCGATATAATTAAAAAGACAAAAGAGGAAGAGCTTGTCTCAATCCCCGGCGCACTCACACCCAGCGAAATAACTCAGGCAAACAGGTCGGGTGCCGACTTTGTTAAAATATTCCCTATGGATATGATGGGAGTAAAATACATAAAAGACTTGAAAGCACCTCTTTCCCATGTTAAACTATTGGCAGTAGGCGGCGTGACAGCCGACAATATGAAAGATTATTTGGATGCAGGTGCGTCAGGAATAGGAATAGGCTCCGGCGTTGTGAATAAGAAGCTGATTTCGGAAAATAATTTTGAAGAAATAACAAAGCTTGCAAGAAATTATTCAAAGAATATATAAGGAGAAATACTATGTTGTACGAAAATATAAAAGATGAGTTTATAACCCCGTCAAGGCTTATCGGAAACCTTTATTTCGTGGGAATACATCATGCATCAACGCATATCATTGACACGGGTGAGGGGCTTATCCTTATTGACCCGGGTTATGAGGAAACTTTTCATATTGTGCTGAACAATATATGGAAAGTGGGTCTTAACCCCGAAGATATAAAATACATTGTCCTAACTCACGGGCATCTTGACCATACAGGCGCTACGAATAAGCTTCTGGAGATTACCGATGCAACTACTTTCCTTGGCAAATACGACCTTGAAAAGGTGCAGAGTTATATGACTCCCGATGTGCTTTTAGAAGACGGCGACGTGATTACTCTTGGTAATACTTCTATGCGCTTTGTACATACTCCCGGTCATACACCCGGAACAATGTCTCTTTTCTTTAATATAACAGATGGGGAAAAAACCTACAAAGCAGGAATGTTTGGCGGTGCAGGACATAATACCCTTGTAAAGGCATATCTTGAGAAACACAACATTTCCCGTGATGTGAGAAATACCTTCCGCGAAAGTATTCTTAAAATAAAGGACGAAGATGTAGAAGTTTTAGTAGGAAATCACGTAGGAAATAACAATACAGAGGGCAAAATCGCAATGCTTTCCTCTTGCGAAAAAAATCCGTTCATTGACCCCGCAGAATGGAAAAAATTCCTCGACAGCAGAATTGCAAAAGTAGACGAAATAATAAAAAATGACGAATAACACAACAAAAAGAATTACGGAAATATTCCGTAATTCTTTTTTACCGTATTATACGGTAAAAATATTTGATTTTAAGCCGTGCGAGAATTTCCTCGCGATGCTCGGAAAACGCACATGGCACAAAAAAGTGATTATCTCCGCGCTGCAGCGCAGCGACGGAGTCACTTTTTTATTTACAATTTGATATACTTGTGGTAAAATATATCAAACAGCATTTAAAAAATGAGGAGTATATATGAAAAAGAAACGCTTTACACTTTCTACAACTCAACTCATAATGCTCAGCTTCTTAATGACAATTCTTGTGGGAAGCTTGCTTTTATCACTTCCTATAAGTTCAAAAACGGGAAAATCGGTAAGCTATATTGATGCGCTTTTTACATCAACAACTTCAGTATGTGTGACGGGACTTGTGACATTACCAACGCATTCAACATGGAGCATTTTCGGGCAGGTTGTAATTTTAGCACTTATACAAATAGGCGGATTGGGAATTATTACTATTATGTCAATGCTGATGATTATTCTTCGCAGGAAAATAGGTATCGGCAACAGGCTTCTGATACAGGATGCCTTTAACCTGAATTCTCTTTCCGGGCTTGTCAGCTTCGTCAAAAAAGTTGTTTTTGGAACATTTATAATTGAGGGAATAGGTGCCCTTTGCTATATGACAGTATTTATTCCTGAGTACGGTGTAAAAGGTTTATGGATATCAATATTTAATTCTGTATCGGCATTTTGTAATGCAGGAATAGATATTATCGCAGATGACAGTTTGTGCAGATACGCAACAAATCCTATAATAAATATTGTTACCTGCGCGCTTATAATTCTCGGCGGTATAGGTTTTATTGTTTGGTGGGATATTTTAGGCGTCTTCAGAAACAGAAAGAAAAAACATTTAAGGCATCTTTCACTGCACAGTAAAATTGCCCTTTCAATGACTGCGTTTCTTATTGTATCGGGTGCAATTCTCTTTTTCGCTTTTGAATACAATAATCCCGAAACCATGGCAGGATATTCCACTTTTGACAAAATACAGTTATCTGTTTTTCAATCAGTAACTACAAGAACTGCAGGATTTATGACTGTGCCGCAACAAAATCTTACAGATGCATCTTCTTTAATCTCTCTTTTCCTTATGTTTATAGGAGGATCTCCTGTCGGCACAGCAGGAGGAATAAAGACAGTAACATTAGCTATTCTTATTGCAACTGCTGTATCGGCTGTCAAAAACAGAAATGAAGTAAATATTTATAACAGAAATATATCAAGACATTCGATAATGAAAGCAATAGGTGTTTTGGGGATGTCATTTATGACAGTATTTGCATCCACTGTTTTGCTTTCACTGGTTTCAAATGCAGGAGTACTTGATGTTCTTTATGAAACTGTCAGTGCCACAGCTACGGTGGGGCTTTCTCGTAATCTGACATCAACTCTTGATGCGTGGGGTAAAATCATTATTATAATGACTATGTATCTTGGAAGAATAGGTCCTATATCACTGGCTATTGCATTTGGAATGAAAAAGAAATCCGAAAATGTTATCAAGAATCCTACAGAAGAAGTAAGTGTAGGCTAAAAGGAGTAATTTTATGAGTATATTAAAATCATATGCAGTGTTCGGCCTTGGCCGTTATGGAAAGGCAGTCGCAGAAGAACTTGTAAAAAATGGTGCGGAAGTTCTTGCTGTAGATAAGAATGAATCTTTGGTAAATAATGCAATAGAGAAGATTCCTTTTTGCCGTTGTGCGGATGTTACCGATGCTGCGGTTATAAAACAACTTGGAATTTCCAATATAGATGTTGTAATTGTTTCTATGGCACACAATCTTGAAGCAAGTGTTATGGCAACTATTCTGTGTAAAGAAGCAGGAGTAGAAACAGTTATAGTAAAGTGCGCTGATGAAACTCAGCAAAAGGTATTACTTCGTGTGGGAGCAGATAAAGTCGTCCTTCCGGAAAACGAGTCGGGAATAAGACTTGCCAAAAATCTGTTGAGCTCCGGTTTGGTTGATATTATAGAGCTTTCAAAGAATGTTTCAATGGTAGAAATTCCCGTAAGAAACGAATGGGAAGGAAAATCCCTTATTGAACTTAATTTAAGACAAAAATATTCAATTAACGTTGTTGCAATAAAACAGGAAAATGAAGTTCTTATTGATATAGATCCTTCAAAATCTCTTGATAAGACAATGACTCTTATCGTCATCGCAGATACACAAAAACTCGCGAAACTGAAATAATATAACCCCATGAATAAGCTCTTTTACAGAAGTGCCGGTGTGGTTGATTGATATTATTTACAACTTCTAACAGTAAATGAGAGAGGGTAATATGAAACTTACTGCATATAAATACGGAGATACACTTCTGCCTGAAAAAATGGCGTTTAGAACAGGCAGAGAAGAAGTCAAACTTCCCATATCTCTGCTGTTTTTCCTGATTGAAACTAAAAATCGTAAAATCCTTGTGGATGTCGGATGCGACACTATGCCGGGGTTTGAGCTTTTGCAACATAAATGCCCCGTAGATGTTCTTGAAGAAAGCGGAATAAACCGCACCGATATCACCGATGTAATTATTACGCACGCTCACCACGATCACATAGATTCTCTGCGTTATTATGACAATGCAACCGTTTATATCCACCTTGAAGCACTTGAATGGGCGGAAAAATACTTGCCCGAAAGTGTACAGGTCATTGCAATAAGCGGTGATACCGAGATTGAAGAAAATGTGGTTATAAAGCCAATCTGTGGTCATAGTCGTGGCTCGTGCATTGTGATAATCGACGGGAATGTTGTCCTTTGCGGTGATGAGTGCTATATGCGGGAAAACCTCACGAAAAACATTCCCACGGCATCAAGCTCTAATGAGGAAAACAGCCGTAAATTTACTGAGGAATACAGAAAAAATTTTTACAATACCATACTTTTCCACGACCCGAATCTTGTGGAAGATATAGGAAGCAAAGTATTATACGAAAGGGAAGATATATAATGTTTCAAGGAAAAAACAAAGCGCTTACATTCAGCTACGATGACGGAGTAACTCAGGACATCCGCCTGATTGAAATTTTCAATAAATATAACCTTAAAGCTACTTTTAATATTAACTCGGAGCTTTTGGGAAAACAGGGCGAGCTTGTACGAAACGATGTACATATCACTCACAATAAGAATAAGCCGGAGGATGTGAAGTATATCTATGATGGGCACGAGATTGCCGTACATACTCTTACACATCCCACGCTTCCTAAGGTGGAGGACGACAACGAAGTTATC
>SVJW01000056.1 GCA_015068735.1 Oscillospiraceae bacterium | reverse complement strand
AATCGAGAAAATAATTGTTTCCGTTTTTTATGAAATATTCGGGATGCTCTTTTGCCGCAACGGAGCCTTCAACGGCACGGGTAAATTCCAGCCACAGACCAAATTTCATACCACACTTTCTTACTTCATTGGCAATGTCGATGGTCCTGCCCATAAATCCACTTATCATATTTTCGTTCCAGTCACCAATCTGCTTAACCCAACTGGGGCCATGGCCAAACCAACCTGCATCAATGGTGAAATATTCGCAACCGAGCTTTGCCGCAAAGGGCACCTGCTTGATAAGGCTTTCAAAATCGAATCTGTCAAACTTGTAAAGCCAGCTGTTGTAAACAACGGGAGCAGGCTTTCGCGGGTAGCGGTCAAGAGCGTAGCGGTGGAGCTTGTAACTGTCCATTGAAAGCTTGTCCTTGAATTCGTAATACCACACCTCGGGCAGAGTCAGGGTTTCACCGGGGTTTACAACAAGGCAGAGGTTGTCTGCCCAAATGCCCATCTCCACAGTAAGCCATCCATTTTTTCCGCCGAGGGAATTATATTCAGCACTCATCATCCAGCTTCCGTCGGGGATGAGGTGAAATGCAAAACCGCGGTTTGTCTGAGTGTTCCACAATCCGATAAACGGAGAAACTCCCATAGACGTTCTCACGCTTTCATTTTTAAGGGAAATGCCCGTAGCATTTTCACTCCACGCACCCTGGCTTTCGTTCTGCCAGGCGTTGTACTGAGAGTAGAATTCGTACTCGCTTCTCTGCAGTACAAAACGGGGACGGAAAGTGGTAATTTTAAGTGGCTCTGCTGATGTGTTTGTAATACTGTCCACTCGGCAGGAAACACCGTGCTTGTCCGTTACTTTCGCTTCTGCGACAAAGTTTTTTCCTTTTAGGGTTACACACTTGTCGCTGTATGTAAATTTGCCCTCTGCCTCAAAATCGGCAAATGCAATGTTCCAGAAATTCTGAAAAAAATATTTTGCAAACTTTTTCATATAAAATCCCTCCATTTTCATAATAACATAGCAAAGAAAAAAACAAAACACTTTTTGTGCAAAAAAAATGTAAATTTGTATAGATGTTTTTACAAAAAGATGATATAATGGAGTTATATTGAGGGGCTGATACAGAACGAATTTGTATTAAGGAGAAAGATAATGAGGATTTTAGATGAAGATAGAAACAAGGCGTTAAATAACATTACGCTTTTGCTTACAAAAGAGGAAGCAATGCAAATTCTTTCAGATCTGGATGATCTGGTGAATGGTGATACAAAAGGAGACCATTACCATATAAATAATAACGATTTTTCAAAAGAAATAACAGTAGCATTGTACGATGAAAATAAGATTGATGATTTCTTTTCCAAAAGATACGAAAAACTAATTAAGTATGATAAATAAAGGACAGTTTTGTTGCTTTAAAAGGGAGTTATACATATGAAAAAACTAATCAGTTTTCTTGAAAAATTAGATGAAAAGAAAATTTACTATAAGTTGAACAAAGTAAGAGATGCTATAATGGTTGAAATTGCAGTTCCCGGAGATCGTTGGGAAGTAGAATTTTTTGCTGACGGAAATGTTGAAGTTGAAAAGTTTGTAAGCCAGGGCGAAATTTTTGACGAGGAAGAACTTGATAAATTGTTTTCAGATTTTGGCTGATTTAAAATTGTCGGAGAAGGGGGAGACTCAATTGCTTTATTATGCTGTTCAGTTTAATGATGAAAAGATTATAAAATATGTAATATGGTATAATGGCGAAAAAGATGGAATTGTATGTAAAAACGGCAAATTACTGTTTTTTGATTCGGTGAAACTTTTAAAAGAATTTTGCAGTGATGAAAAGATTTTATTGAGCAATACGGATGAACCCCCTGTTATTTATGATTTGGGCTATCTTAAAAACTGGTTGCGTTCTCCTGATAACGATTTTGACTGTTCCGAAATGTTGGATTTATGGAATATCATTGCTGATGCGTTAAAAAATACAGAATCTGATTTTATAGGAGATTGTGAAGATGAGGATATAGACAGCCTTTATGATAAACTGTTTTATGGGTGTAATCTTCCTTCCTATAATACAAGTGATAAAAAATATATACCTGAATGGACGAATGAAGAAATTGAGTTGCTACAGAAAGTTTTGTCACAGTATAAAACTTTTTGGCCTTTTTTCTGAAATAATTATAATATAGAAGGAGAAACCGCTATGAAAATTATAGATATATCACAAGAGGTTTTGTCCTGCAATGTCTATCCCGGGGATTCTGCACCCGAAGGGATAAGGGTTATCAGCATGGAAAATGGGGAGTGCTACAACCTTTCGGAATTTTCAATGTGTGCCCACAACGGCACCCATATTGACGCACCTTTTCATTTTATAAATGACGGCAAAACCGTGGACAAGATTTCTCCCGAAAGCTTTGTCGGGGACTCTTATGTTGTGCATCATCAAGGCGATTTTACGGGAGAGGATGCAGAAAAAACTCTCGAAAAAGCCCATCTTGCAGGTGCAGGGGAGAGAATCCTTATCGCAGGTGATGTGACGGTAACCAAGGATGCCGCAAAAGTCTTTGCCGAAGCAAAGATTAAGCTTATCGGAAACGAAGGGCAGACCGTCGGACCGAAAGACGCCCCGATGGAAGTGCACCTCATACTGCTCGGTGCGGAAGTTGTTCTTTTAGAGGGGATAGTGCTGAAAGATGTTCCCGAGGGAAAATATTTCTTAAGTGCATTGCCCCTTAATATCGCAGGCTTTGACGGTGCTCCCTGCAGAGCGTATCTGATTGAAAAATAGGGTGATTCTATGATACTTAATATTGCATCCGAGCAGATACTCGGACTTATAAAGGCTTTTTATAACTTAACGGGGATTAAGATTGCAATCTATGACAATAACTTCAAAGAAGTTTTGTCATACCCCAAAGAAAACAGTCCCTTCTGCAAAATGCTTGAACGGGATTCCTCACTTTTGAAAAAATGCGACGATTGTACGGCAAACCTCTGCCACAAGTGTGCTGTGCAGAAGAAAACCATTGTTTACAAATGCCACGCAGGACTTACCGAGGTTATTTCTCCCCTTGAGCTTGACGGAGTTAGTATAGGCTATGTTATCTATGGTCAGATAACAAATGAAAAAGACCGCGAAAAATTTATAGCCGAAGTCAAGGAAAACTGCAGATATTACGGACTGTGTGAAAAGGAAATAGAAGAAAGCCTTGAAAAGATAAAGTACTTCTCCGACAGTAAAATAGAAGACACATTGGAGATAATAAATGCCCTCACTCTGTACATAGTTTACAAAGGGTTTGTGTACTTGTCCGATAGCCCGTTGGGAATGAAAATCACCGACTATATCGACAAAAATCTTGCAAATGACCTGTCAGTTTCTTCATTGTGTAGCGAATTTGCCATCTCCAAAGCAAAGCTCTATTCGGAAATGAGAATTTATATGCCCGAGGGCATTGCAAAATATATCCGCAAGAGGAGAATTCAGGCGGCAGAGGAGAATATCCATAAAAATCCCGACAAACCTCTGTGGAGAGTGGCGGAGGAGTGCGGATTTGACGATTATAATTATTTCCTTCGTGTGTTCAGAACGGAAACGGGAAAATCAGCGAGAGCAAAATAAATACAAATTTACACTTTTTATATACAACAGCTACTTTACAAAAAAGGTAGCTGTTGTATAATTTTAATGAAATTTTTATTAAGGAGATAACTATGGCTGTTTTATATTTGCTTCTTTTTGTGTCTGTATTTATCGACAGTCTGAAGAACACATACTACAACTATTTCGGCAAAAACCAACTTGATACACCCAAGGATTCATTCCTTTTCAATATGGTGTGTTGCATAGGCTCGGCAATACTGCTTGCACTTTTGGGCATGCAGTTTAAGATTTCTTCCTATTCTATGATATCAGCCGTGATTTTTGCCGCAGTAACAGTCGGTGCACAGTATTTTTCATTGCAGGCAATGAAACTTGGAAGTATGTCCTTCAGCGTGCTTTTTACATATATCAGTATGCTGATACCCACCATTTTCGGTGTGATTTGCTATGGTACTTCCGTATCAGTTTTCCAGTATATAGGTCTTGTGCTGATGATAGTATGCTTTGTATTAAGCGTTGACCTTAAGAAAGATTCCCAGATGTCCGTAAAATGGCTTCTTGCCGCACTTGCAAGCTTCCTTGCGTGGGGACTTGTGGGCGTCTGTCAGCAGGTGCATCAGAATTCTCCTCACAAAGAAGAATTAAACGGATTTTTAATGTGGTCCTTTGTTTTTTCGACGGTGATGTTTGCTTTGCTTTATTTTGTAGCGGCAAGGAAGAAAAATTCCCCCAAAAGTAATTTTAAAATAAAGAGCCGTGACTCCATAGGTGCACTTGTTGCAGGTGCGGTTATCGGTGCGGTAAATATAATAAATCTGTACCTTTCGGGCGCAATGAATCCCGTCATCTTCTTCCCCATTGTAAATGGTGGAGTAATCGTTCTTTCGGGACTTGCGGCAATACTTTTCTTCAAGGAAAAGCTCTCCGTAAAACAGACAATCGGTCTTATATTAGGTATAGCTGCAACGTGCTTTTTAAGTCTGTAAAAATTAACAATAAAAAGTAAAAATACCCCATTGTTTTTTATAACCATAATGTTATAATTATGTTATAAGGAGTGATGGGGTATGTTTTCTTATTCAAAATTTGAACACGACTATAAATTATCGGAATTTAAGTATGAAGAACCAATATCCAAGGATTTCAGGGTGATTGTAAACGGCGAGGAAATTCCCGTATATACCTGCCGTATTTCAAGGATTCCCTTTAACCGTCCTTTTCCGGGGTATCAGCGCCCTATTGACCAGACGGAGGAGGCTTCCTTTGTAAATATCGTCAGCGACGAGGAAATTAAAATTGAGGTTATCATAAACGGCGAATATGAAAAGGTTATGATTCGCCCTTACGCAAAAAACATCGCGTTTGAGGATAACGGCGGAAAGGTGTCATTTATATTGAAGGATGAGGCACAGCTTGTTTTTGCAACAGACGACCTTCACAATCCGCTTTACATATTTAACTCCAAACCCATTGAGTGTGAAAATCCCGACAGCGTTGCGTACTACTTCGGACCGGGTGTGCATATGCCCGGAAAAATTGTGCTCAAGAGTAACGAAAGCGTATATCTTCACAAGGATGCTCTTGTTTTCGGTGCGGTTTATGCAAAAGATGCAGAGAATATCCGCGTTTACGGAAACGGACTTTTTGACGATGCGTGGGAGGGAAGATTTTTCATCCATTGCTACGAAGGTTTTCCTTGTGGTAACATAAAGTTCTATGACTGCAAGAATGTTTCTGTTGAGGGTGTTCTTTTTAGAAACTCTTCTATATGGTGCGTTAATCTCTTCCATTGCTTTGATAGTGTACTGGATAATATAAAGGTTTTTGGACAGTGGCGATATAACAATGACGGTGTAGATATAGTAAACAGTAAGAACATCACCGTGAAAAACTCCTTTATACATTCCTTTGATGACGCTATCACAATCAAGGGCATTGACAGATACGCCGAGACAGACAATGAAAATATCCTGTCAGAGAACTGTGTTCTCTGGTGCGACTGGGGTAAAACCTTGGAAATCGGTCTTGAAACCCAGTGCAGAAGATATAGAAATATCGTTTTCAGAAACTGCGATATTATCCGCGCGGGAAATACAGTGCTTGATATACAGAACGGTGACTGTGCAGAGGTTTCCGACATCATTTTCGAGAATATAAATGTTGAATATAACCTTTGCGACAAAAGGCCGAGGATTCAGCAGTCCGAGGAGCAGGAATATGATGCTTACGACTCCATTCATGTGCCTGCACTCATAAAGTTCGGCAACCCCCGATTCAGAGAAGCTTATGCAAACGACACTTGGAAAGTGCCCGAGAAAGGTGCAGAGCTTGACCTTACGGGAGTGGAGGAAGCAGGAATCAAAAATATTGTTGTAAATAATATAAACATATATTACGATGAACGTATTCCCCTTAAGAATATTGCCAATGAAATGCCATACTATGATATTCGTGAAAACGAAAAAGATGGAGACCGCTATGCAGGAATATTTATCAGGTCTGTTGTGGATGGAGTAAGATTCCGCGACATATCGGTATCCAACATAACCGTAAACGGTGAGCGTGCAACGAAAGATGACTTTATTATAGATGTCAGTGATACAGACAATTTTACATTTGATGGGGAGGAATTATAAAATGAGCGAGCTTGAAAAAAGAAATACGGTAAAAAGCAAGGATCAGGTTTCTGGAAATGTAACGTTTGAAGGAAAAGAGGGCGGAAGTCCCAGAATAATGTTCCTCGGAAACTCCATCACACGCCACGGTGTAAGAGCCGAGGTCGGCTGGTTCAACAACTGGGGCATGGCTGCTTCAAGTAAAGAAAATGACTATGTTCACAGAGTAATATCTTTTGTGCAGGAAACTCATCCCGATGCGGCTTTCTGCATTGTTCAGGGGGCAGACTGGGAAGGTAAATACAAAAATTATGATTTTGACGAAAAGTATTCTGAAGCAAAATCCTTCAACCCTGATGTGTTGATTTGCCTTATTTCAGAGAACATTCCAATGAGCGAGTTTGAGGAAGAAGCCTTTGCAGAAAATATGCATAAATTCCATACATATCTGAAAGGTGAAAATAAAGACTGTGTTATCATTCAAGCTTCAAGCTTCTTTTCCAATGCCGACAAGGACAAGGGCATAAAGCTGTGCTCCGAAAGGTATGGCACAACATATGTTGATATATTTGACATAAGCCGTGATGAGAGTAATCTTGCAATCGGATTGTTTGAGCATAAGGGTGTGCAGATTCATCCGGGTGATAAGGGTATGAAAGCTATTGCAGACAGATTTATAGCAGAACTTAAGAAGATTCTTTAAACTTTTTGTTGCAAAAGCGCTACTGTAGTGTTATACTGTACAAAAATCATTCCGGAGGTACATATTATGAACGGATTTCCCAAAAATGCACGAGTATGTTTTATCGGTGACAGCATCACTCATAACAACGGCTTTGTGTCCCGTGTGTATGACTACTATCATCAGAATTTGAAAGAAAGAAATGTAAATATATATAACTGCGGAGTAGGAGGCGGCAGAGTTTCTACGGCACTTCCCATTATGGAGGAGGATGTTCTTTCGCACAATCCGACTCACGCGGTAATTATGTTCGGCGTGAACGATTCCGACAACAGATTTTTCTCAGTTGAGAGAAGCAGTGAGCGTTATGACAAACTTGTAAACGCTTACGAGGTGTTTCAGACTAATTTAAGAGAAATGTGCCGTATTCTTCGTGAGAAAAATATAGAAGTCATCCTTTGTACTCAGGCGCCTTATGACGAGTATCAGGAGTGCGAAACAAAGCCGTGGCAAGGTGGATTTGCTCTTATGGCAGGGTATGCTGAAGCGGTAAGAAATATTGCAAGAGAACTGGGTCTCCCCCTGTGTGACTACCATAAACATATGAGCCGAGCTATGCAGGACGAGGTTCTTTACAATCCCGACCGTGTTCACCCCAATGAAAAGGGACAGTTCGAAATGGCAAAGTGTTTCCTCAAGTTTCAGGGTTATGATATTGGCGAGTACAAACCAATTCCCGAATATCTGGAAAAGTGGAGAGAAAAGGTTTCTGTTCAGCGTAATATATGGATGGCGGAAAAGAACATTATATGGAAATTTGACCTGACAGTTGAAGAACAGATTGCCGCAATAAAAGCATATGTAGAAGAGTTTGACGGCGACGAAGCAAGAGCCAATTTTGTGGAGTTGGGTAAGAAATATCTCGAAACCAAGCCTATGCAAAAAGAACTCTATGATGAAATAAACTACATAATGGAAGTAGAACTGAAAAAAAGATGATGGCACACGCCATCATCTTTTTTTCAGTTCTATATTACCTTTATCAATAACAATATCCAATAATTTGCCGTTTGCGAGCTGAAGCCCTTCAATACTGATTTTTTCGTTTTTCAGCTCATCGGTCAGGCGAGGGGTAACAGTAACGGTATCTGTTTCAGCATTGTAGCTGATACCGAAAATTACCTCAACAAGAAGCTGGATGTACTGGGAAGCAGTCCAACCATATTCAATAACACCGTGCCCTTTGCCGTCGTAGGGACTTGCAAACTCGGCACAGTTATGGTTGAATGTGCGGACAGTTTTAAGAGCAAGCTCTGAAGCAAGGCTGTTCTCGCCACTGTCACAAAGTCCGCGGATAACGGTTTCGTTCATCAGCGTCCATACACTTCCGCTCCAGCTTGCATTTCCCTGATATCCGCCCTCGGTTACAATAAAGGAACTGTCCTTTTTGGAAACGGAGCAGAGAGGATGACTGTTCCAGTTAAAGTGACTGTCATCGGTCATAAGAGTGATAAGCTTTTTCCGCTTATGAGCGTCTGCAATACCCATTCGCATAGGTGCAAATGTTGTTGCAATAAGTCTGTCAATATTTTTACCTTCTACAAGGTCGTAGGGGTAATATGCGCTTTTTTCCTCATTCCACAGGTATGTGTTTATGCTCTCTTTCAATTTCACTTTTCTTTCAGAAAGCTTATCTGCATATTCCGTGTCTGAAAGCTTTTGTGCAAGTTCTTCCACATAGTTTAAACCTACATAAACCTCAACATTGGTGTCAACGCCTGCATATTCGCCTGCTTTTCCGAGGTATGGGGTAAAGGTCTCTTCAAAAACGGAGGATATAAGCCCCGTTTTCTCATCAAGACGATATTCATACCACCAGTCAAGATACTTTTTGAGCATATTATATACTTTTTCCGTAAGCACCTTGTCATCAGTGCCTTTCAGAATGTGGTATGCAATGTCAAAAAGCTTGGGAAGAGAACTGACTTCTTTTCCCTGCTCGGGAAAATTATCACCTGCAACCTTGCCGGGGATCTCGTCCCTGCCCCAAAGGCAGATTCTGCCGTTTTCCTTCTGTGACTCGATGAAATTATTGAGAGATGTTTCGGAAAAACCTCTGTCCACCCATTTATATCCACCCAGACAAAGGGAAGAATCCAGTTGCCACCATTGTTTCCCGTAATGACCGCCCGGGGTAAAGTAAGGGTAATTAAACCCGTAATCGGGCGCATCGGACTCCTTGCATATTTCAAGGCAATGGAGCGCGTAATCAAAATCTTCCTGACTTATTCCGGGGAAATTTATTTTAATACTCATACTATCATCCTAAAATTATAATCGGAACCATACCTGTTCGGGGGTTGCCCTCTGCAGAAACTTCAAGGAACAGCTTGTTGATGGTTTCGGTATTTTCACCAACGGTGATTATCGCGTCCCAGGGCTGTTCATCAATCCAGCGGTGTCCTGTGGAGTCGTGCATAATAGCGATATGCTTCTTATATTCTGCACTCCAGCCTTCGGGAAGATGAAGCTTCAGGAATAGGTTTCTTGGGTCATACATTCCGTTTAAGAATGTAACGGTAAGCTTGATTGTTTCACCGGGCTTCACAACGGGAGCACGGTCAAACTCTGCACGGAGCTTTGTATGTGTAAGGTCCGCAAGGTCATCATATGTATAGGGATTTGTGGGAATGGAGAACTGGGGAATAATTGCAAAAGGCTTTTCTTCTGTGTATTCTGTTTCTCCGTCAGTAAATTCTACCTGCACATCAAAGTTAGAGAGAACTCCGGGAAGCTGTTTTACAATTCTTCTTGTAAGTTCACTACAGCTTCTGCAAAGTCTTTTCATAGAAAGGTCAATTGCATAGGACAGAATCTTGTCGCCAACATATTCAGCCCAATCCTCGGGAATTGCATTCATACCGCCCATAAGTGCCATTGTAGAACCGACAGTTGCCGCTGTACAGTCAGTATCGTCACCACAACTTGTTGCAAGGAGAATGGACTTTTTGAAGTCGCCCTCACCGTAGAGAAGTCCCAATACAACAAATGCCACATTTGCAGGTGCCTGGAACATTCCAAGGTCCTTACTGAATTCAACAATCTTGTTTCTTGCTTCCTTGAAATCTACGCCGTTGTCATAGCAATCTATTGCAAGTTTAATGCTCTTTGCAGTCATGGAATCCTCGGAAATAAAGGAAAAACCAATATCCATAAGTTTACGGAAGTTACTTTCCACAAATGCCGCACTTTGAAGTGCCGCTACAAAAATTGCCGCAGTTGTGCCTTCACCAAGACCATGGTCAATACAAGCATCCTTGTAGGCATACTTTACAGCCATTTCGGGGAAACCGGGGAAAAGGCACGCCCATATTTCAGTTCTTATCCACGCACCATTGGAATGTTTCCAATGGTCGTTTTCAAATTCTCCGCAGAAAGGCGGGAGAAGCCCCATTTTAAGGTTTGCCTTTGCAATACCGTATTCGTTCCACTGCGGGGGAATAAATCTTACCCAATATTCCCCGAGCACAGCGGGGGTAATTCCAAGGATACCTCTTTCTTCAATGGCTTTAAGCCAAAGAAGTTGAAGGTCGAGGTCATCGTTGGGAAGCGGCTGTCCCTTTTCTGTGGTGAAGCCTGTAACTTCAACCATTTCTTCAACGCCCTCGAAAGGTCCGCCGATTGTACCACCGATATTTTTACCTATCCAGCAAGCTTGAACTTTGTCTTCGTACCATTTTTTATTGATTTTCATATAGAGATACTCCTTGTCTTAAAAAAATTAAATTTCACCGGTTGCTTTTGCAAGTTCCTTCATTGCATAAGCCGAACCAATGTGACAGTTCATCCAGAAATTTTTAAGAACCGTACTGCAATCGGTTGTCATCCAATGTGTGGGGATAACGCCACTTTCGGGGTTTTGCATTCTGGTGATGGAATCACCCAGAGCGAGAGCTTTTTCAAGATAAAGCTCATCCTTTGTAACTTCATACATATTAAGAAAAGCCAATGCCACCATTGCTGTACTTCCGTCAATGGGTACATACCAATAGTACTGTTCCAATACTGCAGGAGAATACCACTTTTCGGCAGGATTGAGGAACTGATTCCAGGGAGCAAAATCTCCCCACACCACGAACTGATCCTCTACAAAGCGCATCAACTCTTCCGCAAACTCAATCATTTCTGCATCATCGGAAAAATTTTCTGTGATGTAGCGTATCATCTTGTCAGCATTTAAATGAGTGAGGTTATTGTAGTTTGTGGAAAGTGTGCTGTCTTCGAATTGACCTTCCCAATTATAGTTTTCAAAATAGGTTTTTCCCAGATGGGAGAAGTAATTTCTTTCAAGTATGTGCCAGCACTCGTCTCCCGTCCTCTTGTAATAGCTGTTTAAAAATTCCAGTATTGAAAATTCTGCACAATGGTTGGGGGATTCGGGCTTTCCGTCCTTTTCATTAATAAGAAGATACCAACTGCCGCTTTCAAGTACATTATTTTTATAATACTCGGCAATTTTTGTTGCGGCGTTGAGATACTTTTTATCTCCCGTAGCTTTTTCAAGGAGGAGATATGCCGAACCTGCCGATGCAGGATATATAGACATCAGAAGATGTTTGCGTCTATCTGCTGCAGGGGCGTTTTTATCCACAATTTCCTTGTCAAGTCCTTTGAATGAATAAGTAGGGGGGAGTCCTGCCAATGCAGAATCCTCTCCGTATGTGATTGACAAGAGGTAGTCTGCCGCATTAGTGGCTATCTTAAGTGCTTCCTCGTGTTTTTCGGGAACCAACTCTCCATAGGAGAGCATTGCTTTTACAAGACTTGAAATCATTTTGGAAGGATATACATTGTGGTAATAGTCGGGCTTGGGAAGTCCGTGGGTAAGCCAGTATTGTGTTGTATCATCATTGAATACATAGTCAAAAGCTTTTGCCGCACAGTCCTTGTAGGAACACGCTCTTTCGGGAAGCGACTCTCTTCCGGGGAAGGGGTCCATTTTGCAAAAACTTCTTGCACCTGCAAGATACTTTTCTCCGTTTGCCCCATGAACGGCATATACCTTAAGCTCCGCAATTCCCGGGCTAATGTCATTCCAGATGGGTGTGAGGGGTGCAACTGAGGAATCTTCGGTAAATGTATGCTCCCTACCCATACTGTCTGTTACGACAAATATACACTCTTTTGTTCCCGGAATTTTCGGAAAGAAAAATTCAGGTGCATACATAAACTGGGTGGAGTATGTATTCCAGAATGGTTTTCCGTCTTTGCATCTGCGGACTGTCTTGGTGTCACTGCTGTATTCTTTCAAGGCTTGCTCTTTGAAGCTGTCCATAGTAACCTATCCTTTCTACTCACTTTCTGCTATACTTTTATTATAACAAAAAAGGAACTATGTGCAACAGTTCCTTTTTACTTTATTATTGTTTATTTTTACTTTTTCTGTATTCGGCAGGGGTGATGCCAAGCTTTTTCTTGAAATATTTGAAAATTGCTCCGCTGTCACGGAACCCCGACTCTGTCGCCACAGCTTCAACGGTCATATCCGTAAGTGAAAGAAGCTGACATGCTTTTTTAAATCGTTTTTCAAGAACGTAATCTGTTATACTCATACCGAAAGTTTCGCTGAAAATACGGCTGAAATATGATGGGTTATAAAAACACCTTTCTGCAAGTGCGTTGACGGTAATTTTTTCGTTGTAGTTATTATCGAGATAATCCAGAATTTCCGCAGGGATTTTCTTTTCTTTGCCTAAGATATTGCCCTTGTCCATTTTACGGAAAATATGTATAAGAAGAATGGTGATGTAGCTTTTAAGTGCCTGCTCATATCCTCTCGGCTTTTCTTCATATTCTTTTGCCATTTCTTTAATCATATTTTCTATAAAAATAAGCTCATCGGAGGAGAAAGTGATTTTAGGCTCATCGTTGAAATCGGAAAAGTTTTCAAAACAGTTAAGTGACAGAAGGTCAATGGCGTTTTCGCTGTTTATAAGCTCCTCGCTGACAAATTCGGGAGTAAGGAGGATGTTGTAAAAGACAAATCCGTTTTCCGAACTGAAAGAATGTGTCTTTCCGTAGTTTATAAAAAGAATATCGCCTTTTTTTACTTCAAACTCTTCTTCGTTAATTTTATGGTAGCCGGATCCGTTTTCAATATATACGATTTCAATAAAATCATGGGTGTGAGTATGGACATTGGAAGTGGATGCAGACCGCCTGACGCTTATGGGCGCACCCGTCTTAAAAACTTCCTGTTTACTGAAGTGATGCATTGACATTCTCCTTTCTGTAAGAAATTGGCGTTTTACCGAACTGCTTTTTAAATGCTGTCAGAAAACTATGGGGATAGTTGTAACCAAGCTCTGACGAAATTTGCGCAGAAGTCATATCTGTATTTAAAAGCAAATCCGCACCCTGTCTCAGCTTGAGAAAATTGACATATTCACGGAAACCTTTATTATAAAGCTTTTTTACAATACGTTCTGTCTGCTGGGGACTAAGATGAAGAAGTGAGGAAAGCTCACTTAGTGAAGCCGATTTGAAATTAGAAGAAAAGTAATTGTCTATAACGTAGTTTCTGTAATTATTCGTGTTGAAAGTAACGGACG
>SVJW01000055.1 GCA_015068735.1 Oscillospiraceae bacterium | reverse complement strand
TAACAGCTCTGTTTTAGATGCTGAATGTGAAGACAATAAGGTGAAAAGTGTTACCGCGTGGCAGCTTACAACATATTCTTACCAAAAGGTAACAGCGAAATATTTTGCCGATTGCTCAGGCGACAGTGTCCTTGCCCCGCTTACCGGTGCAGAGCATAGAATCGGAAGAGAAGCAAAGTCGGAATATAACGAAAAAATAGGTCCTGAAACTACTGACCGTAAAACCATGGGAATGAGCTGTCTCCTGCAGGCAAGGGAGACTGACCATCCTGTAAAATATATTCCTCCAAAGTGGGCAAATGTTTACGAAACCGATGAGGATTTTGCAATAATTCCCTACCTTGAAGGTCAGCACTCAACTTTCCGTGACCATACAATCGGCACCAGCGGATGCAATCTGTGGTGGATGGAGCTTGGCGGCGACGGTGAGCCCATTGCAAATACAGAAGAAACCCGTGACGAACTGATAAAGGTTGTTTTCGGTATATGGGACCATATCAAAAACCGCGGTGACCACGGATGTGAAAACTGGGAGCTTGAATGGGTGGGATTTCTCCCCGGAAAGCGTGAATCGGTAAGATATATCGGTGACTATATCCTGACACAGAACGACATTGAAGAAGACAGAGTTTTTGAAGATGAGATTGCCTATGGCGGATGGCCTATGGATGACCACAATCCCAAGGGAATGAAAGCAAACAAAAAAGGGGATTCACCTTCAAAAATGTACCCTGCACCGTCACCTTACGGAATTCCCTACAGATGTCTGTATTCCAAAAATATTAAAAATCTGTTTTTTGCAGGAAGAAATATCAGTGCCACTCACGGTGCAATGAGCTCTACCCGTGTTATGGCGACCTGCTCGCTTCTCGGTCAGGCAATGGGTAATGCGGCGGCAATCTGCGGTAAAAATGACCTTTTGCCAAGCGAATTAAAGGGCGATTTCGTCAAGGAACTTCAAAAGAATATTCTCGATGACGGAATTTTCCTCCCTCATATTAAAAGAGAAATTCCAGCCCTTACAAAAGAAGCTGATATTAATCTTTCAAACGATGATATTACAATTCTTCAAAGCGGTATTGAACGCCCGAGAGAGGACGGCGATAAAAATTATATAACCCTTGAAAAAGGCGACAATATCAGCTTTAAGTTTGATGAAAACAAAGAGGTAAAAGAGCTTCGTATTCAGTTTGATTTGGATTTCGGGCACGAGAGCATTTCTCCGAATAAGAAAATGACCTGGTTTGCACAAAAACTTAACGAGGGACTTGATTTCGTGCCCGTAAAGGTTGCAAAAACAATAGTTAAGGAATTTTCTGTATATGCAGACGGAAAACTGATTTACGAAACTGCGGAAAATTATTATTCATTTGTTCGCATCCCACTTAATGTAAATGCAAAGGAAATAACCGTAAAATTCACGGATACATGGGGAGAGGAAAAGGTTAATATTTTCGCCTGTGATTTGTGCTGATGAGGAGCAAAAGCTATGCTTAGTATAAATGTCAAATATTTTACAAAGGAAGCTTCCCTGGAAAGAGCTATTGAAACGATTAAAAAATCGGGGTTTGATACTCTTGACTATACTCCTGACCTAAAAAACGAAGCGTGGGAGAAAGAAATGTCAGATACAATGAGCCTGATTGAGAAACACGGCCTCTCGGTGCATCAGACACACGCACCTTTCAACCGCTACGGAAGATGGGAAGGAATCCATTTTTCCGCCGTGGAAAACTGCCTTAAAGCAACCTCTTCAATGGGCGCAAAATATATGGTTGTTCACGGTGACGAATTCAGATTCAAAGAGGAAGAATACACTCCTGAAAAGGCTTTGGAATATAACTACAGATATTTCTATCCCATTGTTGAAAAAGCGCAGGAAAGCAACATAAAAATTGCTTTTGAAAATGTTTTTGAGGACAATGTAACGAAACCCAGATTCTGTTCCAGAACGGAGGAGCTTAAAGCACTTATCGAAAAGTTCAATACCGATACGGTTTGTTGTTGCTGGGATACAGGTCACGCAGGAGTAGCTTTCGGCGAAGAACAGCCCAAAAAAATCCTTGAAATGGGAAAATACATAGAATGCACCCATATTCACGATTGTGGACATAATAAGGACCTGCACCTGCCTCCGCATCTGGGAAATATCAACTGGGATTTGTGTATGGACGCTTTTTCAAAAATTGGCTATAATGGGGCAATAAATTACGAAATGGTATACGGAAATATCCCCGAAAATCTGATTCAAAGTTTCCTTAGCTATCTCAAAAAATGTGCAGATGAATTTACAATAAACTAATTAAAAAAGCGAGTAAAACAAAAGTTTTACTCGCTTTTTCTATATTCTGCCGGTGTCATACCTATTGCTTTTTTGAATGTCTGATAAAAGAATTTTATATCATTAAAACCGCATTTTCCTGCAATTTCTGTAGAGCTCAGGTCTGTTTCTTTAAGAAGCCTGCATGCTTCGTTGATTCTAAGCTCTTGAATAAATGACGAAATGGAAATCCCCGTTGTTTTTTTGAAAATCTGCCTGAAATAATTCTTGGAAAGGAACATTCCCGACACAATATCGTCAAGGCTTATATGGGATTTGTAATTCTCTCGCATATGGTTAATTGCCATTTCCACCAGGTCACGGTGGCTTTGTGTAAACATAGGTTCCTGCTTGTCAATTTCTCGAAAAATCTTAATAATCAGTTCAATCAGATGTGCCCTTATAATATTCTGAAAACCTTTTTCCCTTTTTGTGTATTCAACGTGGATTTTTTTGAACAGAGAATGTAACTCTTTTGAGTTGGTTTTTATAAGGTTTTTACTTAAATCCTGAGTTCTTGTTTCTGTAAACACCGAGGAAAACAAATACGATGATGCCAAGGAATAGAACTCATTATTTTCAAGTCCCGACACGTTAAAAAAGTCGGGTGTGAAAAGAAGATCGTATGTAAGAAACGGCTCATCTGCATCCTCGTCATAGGAAAAGGCATGGGGAACACCGTAGTTTACAAATACAACATTGCCTCTCTTTACTGTGTAGGAACTGTCCTCAATGATATGTGTTGCCGTACCTGAAATAACATAAATCAGTTCCAGAAAGTTGTGGCGATGAATCACATTGTTAAAATCGGGACTGTCCGACAGGTGAATGTAGACATTTTCACCTTTTTTTAAATATTCACTTTTTTTAAGTTCCAGTATATCTTTTTCCATAGTGAATCTTTCCTCTTTTTGTGTTAAACAGATTTTATCATAAAAAGCCGATAAAATCAAGGGAGAAGTTAATACAGTTATAAAAATTGTCAATCGGCTTATAGAAATCAGAGAGTGCGTATAGTATAATTTTATTATGCAAGTTAGGAGGAGTCCATATGAATAAATATCTTGACCTTATACCAACGCCCAAGACCTGTGACTATACCGAGGGCGGAACGATTAACATTAAAAAAGTCTACTGTGACGGTGAAAAATTACCGCGCCTTCAGTACGCTTTAGATGCTTTGAATGAAAAGTTTCCCTTTTCACTGTCCGATGAAGTAAATTCCGATTTAATTATCACACACGACGAAAAATATTTAAATATAGAGGAACTTTCCGTATTCAACGAAAAATATGCCGATGAGCAGGGCTATGTATTAAAAAAAGAGGATGGAAAGCCAGTTATAATTTGTGCAAAAACTGATATAGGTTGCCTCTATGCCGTAATGACACTCCTTCAGCTTGCCGACAAAGATGTAAAAAGCTTTGTGATAACCGACTATCCCGATTTCAAGCTCCGCGGTAATAAGTGGACAATATGGGCAGAATCAGGGGCATGGTCTTTTGATTTCGGTGATGGGGCAGAAGCAATCAAAAAAAGAGTACAGCGCCTTTTAGATATGAATGCACGCTACAAAATAAACGCAATATATATGGATGCTTTCGGACTTTCTACCGAGCGTTTTCCCGAGTATTCCGACATTATGCGCTTTGCCAATGACGAGGGAAGAAAAAGGGGGATTAAGGTTTATACCGGTGCATACCTTATGGGCTACGGTCAGCAGGGTACGGGTACTTTTCAGGGAAAGACCTACCTTAACAGAAAATCCTATCCTGATGGGGAAGTGTACGAATGTCTCGGCTCGTATATGGCATACAATGTAAAAGACTGGGTTAAGAAAATTGCCGATTATTCCACACGCCGTACAACCGTTGAAGCGAGGGAGCACGGCACCTGCCTTTCCAATGATGCGCTTTTGGACCTAAAAGTAGAGGAAATGAAAGAGTATCTTGTAAAAACTCATGCAAGCGGACTTTATCTTCACGAAATGGACGCATACGAAATTCATCCAGAATTATGGATGGCACGTTGTGAGAATTGCCGCAAAAAATGGCCTAACGACTCCCTTTTTGCCGAGGACGGTGCGGCAGGTGCATTTGCCGAATATTTCAATAAACTTGGTGAAAAACTTGCAACTGTAAAAGATGGTGATTATGACGCGTCCCGCGACCTTTCCGTTATGGTAATAAGCCCCGGCTACGCCTATGCCGAGCTTACAAATGACGAAGATTTCGATACTTGTATGAAATTCTGGGGAGCTGTGTCAAAGCTTATTAAAAATGACATTATCACAATCGGCTTCCGTGAACAGTTCTTCTACCACGACAAGAATGTACGTCGTGCGGAGAGTATCAGTGAAAACGGCTTTGAGCAGGACACGACGGTGATCAATTTCAGCGGTGGTGACGGATTCTACGACGACCATATTTTAGCAATAACAGCGGTATTTAACTATATGCTCAAGGGCTATGACGGTGTTCTTTTTGCAGGCGGAAATGCACTTCAGGAGCCAATGCAGGTATTTGATGCTGAATATCTGTGGGCGAGTGACAATAGCGGATTTTACAACATTCCGCGCCCCGAAAATCAGAAAGATTTCGTAAAGCTTTACCACGATACTATGGACGGCAAATTCCGCCCCGAAGAGATTTTCGGAGACGGAGGTTTACTTGATATAATCTGTGAATCCATTTACGGAAAAGAAAGCGGAAAACAAATGTCGGAGGTTTACAAGATGTACACTCCCGACGGTGCACATCCCATCCTTTCGGCTTGTTGCAGAACTATCTATACACATTCAAATTCGTGGACTCTCAATATGGTATGGGACTATGAGGATCTGACCGAAGATAAAATTCTTGCATATAAAAAGCGTTTTGGGGAATGTGCAGCCCTTTCAAAAGAAGCGGTAACACTTATGGAGGATGCAATAGAAAGATTCCAAGGGAAGGAAAACCATAAAAAGGATATGGCGTTCATTAAGGAATGCTTCAATATGGGAACAATGCTCTGTACACACCTTGAAGAATATATGGGATACTATCACATTATCGATAAGTGCTTCCGCGAAAATACATCCTTCTCTGAAAATATGATTGAAACACTTAACGAATTCAGGGCAAAAGCGGCAGATTTCCGGAAGTATCTTGAAGAAAATAAAGGACAGCCTCTCGACTTCTTCGGTGGTGCAATGATCCGCCGTGACGAGCTTGGAGAATTCCTTGACTATCAGCCGTCACTTATGATTAAGAGCATCGAAACAAACAAGCGTGTCCCCGATGACAGACGCCCTTGGCGCAAAACCGCTTGGTGGTAAGATTAAGCAGGACAGTATTACGAATACTGTCCTGCTTTTTATGTGATAAATTGGACATATACACAAAAACATTTTTCTGATACAATTAAATTAGGTATATGTTTATTTAAATAGATAAAATAGGGAGGGAAACAAATGAAAAAAGTATTATCATTGGCAATATCTCTCATTATGATAATGGCTGTTATGCCCACCTCGTTTGTTACGCAGGTGTCGGCGGCAAACAGTATAAATTCAATAAGTGTTTCGGGGACAGAGACTCTTTATTCCAAGTACGATTACTCCGACCCGAACTATATTTCCGATGAACAGTTTTTCGGAAAATGGGATGGATCATCATGGACAACAGAACCTCTTCTAAACTATGAACAGTACCCGGACCTTGCCGAGGTAGAGACAGCGACAAAAGACGGAGATTACGTTCTTGCAGGGGAGTTAATTACTGAATATTACAAAGAAAAATTCCTTAATCAACCTCGCAGTATTACAAAGACAAGCGATACATCTTCAATTATTGCGGCAAAGCTTGCAACTTACAATATGTACGGTGCATCAAGCTTCACAAACCTCGATATTATAGAGCTCCCCACCTCAGCAGGATGGGTTTCAGGTGATGTGACTTCTATTGCAAACTCTGCAACAACAAGCACCACGGGAAAAGAGTACACATTCCAGATTGTTGCGGCGAAAAATGACGGTGTCCGCGGCTTTGTATATAGCCGTGAATCAAGCTATGCCCCTTATGTAAAAGCTATAGTTAACGGAAAGGAAAAGAAATTTCCCGTAGTTGCCGATACATACATCCGCGGTGGCTCATACAAAAATACCAATTACGGAACTTCCGCAAAGGAACTTTACATAGAAGAAGCTCCCGACTACTCCAATTATGCTATAAAATTCCCGGAAACAAAATTTGATAGATCAGGTGTTAATCTTGATAATGTAATGCGTGTCCGTATGACTGTTGACTTCACGGGACTTACATCTTCTGATACAGTAACCGATGCACGCCTTTATCTTAACGGTAAAGCATCATCTGGAAAACTTGTTGTAGTCCAGTATAAATCCGATATTTACGGTAGCGAAACAGATTCTTCATGGACTTGGGCGAAGACTCCCCGTTATTACATGAGTTACGAGGGACTTCCGGGTATCGCGGCATTTTCAGGCGATAATTCCAGCCAATATGGCCGTAATGTAGACTCCAACTGGGGAATGGTAAGCCTTCTTTCAGGTGTGTATCGTTACACAGGTGATGAAACCTATGCTTACCATGCATTCCGCTACTGGATGAATCATATCCGTTATGTAGGTGACGATCCTACAAGAGGAACTTCCTCCGGTACAAACTGGCATAATAATCTTGGACTCGGAACCCGTTCTTCTGCAATGCCGGTGCAGTTTGCCCAGCTTGCCACAAGTAAGTATTTTACTGCTGAACGCGTTGTTCCTATGCTGAAGTACGCGTGGATGTGCGGTGAGGCGTTGGTTGAATGTTGGAACAGTCAGTCTGAAACCACCAACTGGGGTACATACGAAACGGCAGGTCTTTCTAATCTTGTAGTTAACTTCAAGGAATTCAAAGTGGTTGATGAACCTCTCAAGGACGGTGGCTATGGCGAAGGAATGCAGGGTGGATGGAAGGCGCTTGTAAATCATCGCTATTATATAATTTCAGGGAATGTTCTCCGTGAAGACGGCTCATTTACCGAAACTATGGAATACGGCAGAGAAACTCTTTATAACTACCTCAAATATCCCAAATATGCCCAGGAGGCAGGGGAGAGTGTAGAGCTTGAAGAGCCTCTTCGTGAAAATATCAGAATACTTGCAACATATATCTTAAATGTTGCAGGTCCCAATTTCCGCAGCACCCAGTATGGTGACTCCATTCACTACAATTACAGTTTCGCCACAATGGCAAGGGATGCGGCAAATGTAACGGGAGATCCTTTCCTTATATGGGCAGGTTCGGGTAAGAAAAACGGCATTGCACCTGATTATACATCTGTTATTTATCCCATCAACAGAAAAGCAGCTCTTAAAACGGGTTGGGGAACAAATGACCTTTATGTGGATTTTGCGGCGGATAACACAGTTATGTCACATAACCACGCCGATGACCTTAACATCGGTATGTTCTGCTATGGAGAGCCCCTTCTCATCGACTCCATGCAGTATAACTACGGCACAAACGACCCCAAGCGTATAGCCGTATATGCAACAAATAATCATAACACCCTTTCTATAAAGGTTACCAATCCTAACACAGGCCATAGGGAAAACCTCAGCCATATGCAGAATATTTCGGGACTGTACACAGGTCCTTATCCCGTGTACAGTGAATATATTGCCCAGGATAATTGGCCAAATAGTTTCTTTAACCGTACCCGCACTGCAGAGCCCGGTATAATTCACCGCAGTGAGCTTAATGGCGGATACGATTACGTAGAAATGTCTCATACCAACTACGAAAACTGGTATGTCACCAAGTCAGGTTATGACTATGCAAAAGCAAATGTCAATATGAAACGTTCACTTCTCATGCTCCGCGATGCGAAGTATATGATTGTGACAGACTATGTGAAGGCACTCGACTCAAACGATTATACAGTTGCACAGAACTGGCACTTTATGCCCGGCTCCAACTTTACACTTGACAAGACAACCGGTATTGCAAAAACTAACAAATCCGGTGCAAATGTGCAGATTATTCCCGTAAAGGCGGCAAGTTCTCTTGATTATGTGTATGAAAAAGAGGGCTACTACTGTAGGGGCACAGGGGTAATTCAGAATAATCCCTATCCTGCGTATGAAAAAACAGGCAGCGGAGATAAAGTTTATAACACAATCATTCTTCCTACCGATGTAGGACAGAACGTGACAACAAGCGCAGAAAATCTTTCTCTTAACGTAGGGGAAACTACTGCATCAGCATCCCACATTACAATGACAGACGATGGAAGCGGTGATGTAAGAGAAGTTTACTACTATTTCCTTCACGACACATTAAGAAAAGCCCAGCGTACGTTCGGGAACTACTCTACCGACGGAAAGTTGGCTCTTGTGGAGCATTATAACGGTATTCCTTCAATGTACATTTTACAGGATGGTACGAATCTGATTGACTCCAGAAACGGAAAAATCCTTGTTAATTCCGACACAAACATCCAAGAACTCTCGGTAACACTCGAAGGGGAGTCAATGTTTATTGATTCTTCCAAGAATCTTGACTTTTCAACCCTCGCAATTTATTCCGAAGAAAAAATAAATTTTGTCTATTTCAATGACGAAGAAATTGACTTTGAGTATTTCGGTGGATATGTATACTTTGGTGAAGAACCAAACTTCACTGATGACATGGTTGATTTTACTGACGAGGATAATGTTGCCTATGGTAAGATAGTTACTTCTCTTGCAGGCAGATATTGGAGCAGTTCTACTCCTTCCGACGAAAAGCAGTATGTAACAGACGGTTATATGACAACCATGCATAAAGGCAACGGTGCAGATGCAAACGGAAACACAACCGGTGTAAGCTTCAGCCTGGATTTAGAAGGACTTTACAAACTTAAAAAATTCACTCTGTATATTCCTGCCATTCAGCCCGGAAGAACTATCAAAATTTATAGTGGGCAGGAGGTAAATGAGGCTAACCTTATTACAACCGTCACAGCTCCCGAAAAAACGAAAATAGTAAATGGCGTGGAAGTATATGAATTAAAAACGGATATTGACGATGTAAAAGCGTCGGAAATAACTGTGGCATATGGTGGTAAGTACGACTTCTATTACATTGAGCTTTATGTAGAGGGCGACGAAATCGTAACAGAGGAAATTGATTTTTCCGCGGCAGATAATATAGCTTACGGGAAAAATACAACCCCCGTATCAAATGTCAGCTTTACGATGGATTTCGGGGAGTATTATTATCCGTCGGAATTTTCCATTTACGTTCCTGCCGATAAACCTGTGGATGAAATCAAGGTTTATCAGGGTACCAGTATTAACTACGAAACTCTTCTGGCAACAATTCCTGCGCCTTCGGTAACTAAAATAATAAATGGTGAAGAAGTATTCGAATACAAAGCTTTAGTATCAAGCGGATTGACTACCAATTTGACGGTTGTTTATAGCGGAGACTCGGATTTTGACTTCTTGGAACTTTATGTAAAAGGCAGAGAAATTACCAAGAAAACGATTGATTTCTCCTCTGAGGAAAACGTAGCTTACGGTAAGAACATAAAACACATCGGCGGTTATTACTATGGTTCGTCAAACCCCACCGCCACATACCAGAAAGCAACGGACGGCGATATTACAACATTCCATAACGGTTACGGCAAAGTAAATAATGTGACAACGGGATTGACATTCTCCATAGACCTGGGGAAGGAATATAATCTTGAGGATGTGGCTCTGTTTGTAAGTCAGGAAAACAGAAAGTTTAAAGTATATAAGGGCACATCTGTTAATGAAGATAACCTTCTTGCCGAGGCAACCTCGGATGGCGAGCAGATAAAGGTTAACGGTACGGATACATTGCTGGAAAAAGTATCGGCAACATTCCCCGAAGGGACAAAGGCAAGGTATCTTACTTTCCACTATCCTTCAGGTTACGGATTCCAGTATTTTGAACTTTGGATTACAGGTTCAGAAGTAAAGGATGATGAAGAGCCTGAACAACCCAGCGGTGAAGATCCTACTCCCGAACCTGAGCCTGAGCCTGAGCCCGAACCCGAACCGAAGCCCTTGGTTCCCGTAACCAAAATTAAGTTTGAAACTGCAAAATTTGCTGTATATACAGGGAATAGTCTGAATCTTTATGATAAGATTATAGCAACACCCATAGACCATACCGACACAATAGAGTGGAAATCCTCGAAAGAAAGTGTATGTACAGTCGATGAAAACGGCATAGTGACGGCAGTTTCCAATGGTACTGCAAAAATCACGGCATATACAGTAAACGGCAAGAAGAAAATTACTTGTACAGTAACGGTTTCTCAGATGCCGGAAGGAATTATAATAGATGAAGATACAACCGTTGCGGTTGGAAAGAGCGTTACATTAAAAGCATGTGCTTATTATACGAAGAACGGCAAAATAGTTAAAACAAAAGATACCATTATATGGGAAAGCTATGACGAAAACATTGCAACAGTTTCCAAAGGAAAAGTAAAAGGACAATCGACAGGTGAAACCACAATCAGAGCTTATGTTGAAGGAGCAGATGTTGAAACAACAGTAAATATCAGTGTTGTAACGCCCGTAAAGTCTTTAAAGTTTACACCTAAAAAAGCGACATTATATGAAGGCGATGAATTGGATCTTTCCACAATGCTTACAATCTCACCTTTCGATCATACCGATGAAATTGTATGGGCATCTTCAAAGGAAGGTGTATGTACAGTAGACGAAAACGGTATGGTAACAGCGATTTGTAAAGGAACGGCGAAAATTACCGCAACGGCCGTAGGCGGTAAAAAGAAAGCAACTTTCACCGTAACGGTAGCGCGTATGCCGGAGGGAATCATAATAGAAGGTGCGACAACGGTTGCCGTTGGTAAGAGCATTACGTTAAAAGGCTATGCATACTATACGGATAACGGAAAAGTGGTTAAAACCAAGGATGCAATAGTATGGGAAAGTCACGATGAATCCATTGCAACCGTAACAAAGGGTAAAGTTAAAGGTATAGAGGCAGGCACAACGGAAATAGGCGTCTATATCGCTGACTTAAATCTGGAAACCACGGTGGAAATCAATGTTGTTATTCCTGCGAAATCTGTTAAATTTTCCATCAAAAAACAACAGTGGGAAATCGGTGACGAAATTGACCTTTCGGAATATCTTACAATATCTCCCGATGAACATACTGATATTATCTCTTGGAAATCCTCTAAAGAAACTGTAGCGACAGTTGATGAAAACGGCAGAGTGACTGCCATTGAAAAAGGAACAGCCAAGATAACGGTAACGGCAGAAGGCGGAAAGAAATCTGCTTCCATAACAATAACTGTTAAATAAGCGCAAAACAGCGTAGCCATTAAATTGCTACGCTGTTTTTATTGTACAGAAAAGTGAAAAATTGGATATATACACAGAAACGTTTTTCTGTTAAAATATTGATAGGTATACATATATAGAAAATACAATAGGAGGAGAAAAATGAAAAAGTTATTATCATTAACAGTAGTTCTTGTTATGGTAATGGCAATGCTTCCGACTGCAGGGATTATTACGGCATCTGCTGCAAACAGTGTGGATTCATTTACCATTACAGGAACGGAGAGTCTTTACAGTAACTATGACTACTCAGATCCGAACTACATTTCCGATGAGGATTTCTTCGGTAAGTGGAATAGCTCCACAGGTACATGGACAAAAGAGCCTTACTTTAACTACACAAAGTACCCGGCTCTTGCCGAAGTAGAGGCTGCTGCAAAGGCAGGTAATTACACCCTTGCAGGGCAGAAGATTACCGAGTATTACAAAAATAAGTTCCTTGCTCAGCCCCGTACAGCTCAAACGGCAAGCGACACTTCGTCCATAATTGCGGCAAAGCTTGCAACATACAATATGTATGGTGCATCAGGGTTTACAAACCTTGACATTATAACACTTCCAACCTCCGCAGATTGGGTTTCTGCTGATGTTACTTCAATTGCCGCATCAGCAGCAAAAAGCACAAGCGGTAAGAAGTACACATTCCAGATTGCCGCTGCAAAAAATGACGGCATAAGAGGACGTATATACAGCCGTGAGTCAAATTATGCTCCCTATGTAAAGGCAACCGTTAACGGCGTGGAGAAAACTTTCTCCGTAGTAGCAGATACATATATCCGCGGCGGATCATATGCAAATACGAACTACGGTACTTCAGCAAAGGAACTTCACGTAGAGGAGGGTCCTGTTTTTACCAATTGTGCCATCAAATATCCTGAAGATACCTTCAACAGGTCAGGCGTTAATCTTGATAATGTAATGCGTACAAGACTTACTGTTGATTTTACAGGACTTAAATCCACCGATACCGTAACAGATGCTCGCCTGTATTTAAGAGGCTCGGCAACAAGCGAAAAGCCTGTTGTAGTACAGTATAAGTCCGACCTTGGCGGTAGTGAAACCGATACAAGCTGGACTTGGGCAAAATCATACCGTTATTATATGAACTATACAGGCCTTCCCGGTATTGTGGCATTTGCAGGTGATAACTCAACTACTTATGACCGCTATGTAAACGGTAACTGGGATATGATAAGCCTTCTCTCCGGAGTATACCGTGCTACAGGTGACGAAACCTATGCTTATCACGCTTTCCGTTATTGGATGAATCATATTAAGTATGTAGGTGACGAGCCCGCAAGAGGAACTTCATCCGGCACTAACTGGTATAACAACCTTGCTCTCGGAACGCGTTCTTCTGCAATGCCGGTTCAGTTTTTCCAGCTTGCAACAAGTAAGTATTTTACCGCAGAAAATGTTGTTCCTATGCTGAAATACGCATGGATGTGTGGTGACCGCCTTGTAACCCGTTGGAACGATCAGTCCGAAAGCGGTAACTGGGGTACATACGAAACAGCAGGCCTTTCTAACCTTGTAGTTAACTTCAAGGAATTTAAAGTAGTTGACGATCCTATCGCAGACGGCGGCTATGGTGAAGGTAAACAGGGCGGATGGAAAGCTCTTGTTAACCACCGTTATTCTGTGATTTCAGGTAATGTGCTTCGTCCCGACGGTTCTTTCACCGAAACACTGGAATACGGAAGAGAAACTCTAAACAACTTCTTAAAGTATCCTCAGTATGCTGAGCAAGCGGGCGAAACAGCAGAACTTGAAGCTCCTCTTTTGAACAATTTAAAAACACTCGCAACCTATATTCTGAACAATTCAGGTCCCGATTTCTGCAGTACTCAGTATGGTGATTCCATTCACTATAATTACAAATTCAGTGTAATGGCAAGGGATGCGTATAAATATGTGAAAGATCCTTTTATCCTTTGGGCAGGTACATATAAGAAGCAGGGCTCAATGCCTTCTTACACTTCACTTCTTTATCCCGACAACAGGAAGGCGGCTCTTAAAACAGGTTGGGATACCAATGACCTCTATGTAGACTTCGTTTCAGATGCTACTCTTATGTCACATAACCATGCCGACGACCTTAATATTGGTATGTTCTGTTACG
>SVJW01000054.1 GCA_015068735.1 Oscillospiraceae bacterium | reverse complement strand
CTTTATTTTGAAAATATAAATGTAACTTTGCATAAAGAAAAATTCCCGATGTCCTTCTTCCTTACGGTAGGGCCAAAGTCGGCACGCAAGGGAGAATATGAACTCTTTAATCCGGAGATAAACAGTATGGTAGAAAACTTGTATCTCAAGGACGTGTTTGTAAACGGCGAAGATGCAAGTGATTATATACGGCAGATTGAATTTGACGATATTTATAAAGACGGAACAGCTACCGGAAAAGGCGTAATAAAGAATATAAAATATGGAGTGTAAAATATGGAAACGGAATTTGTTTTTTCAAATCTTGGCTCGCTTGTAAATGAAAAAAATAATATTTCTAAGGATTTTGAAGATAACAAGTGGAGAATTATGGAATACAGTACGGGAAAATACAAGGGAGAAATGCTTATTACCACAGAAGCGGGGCTTCCCGAAGATATTTCCGTTGACCTGAACCTTGAGGGAATCTATCAGATTTACATATGTGTTCCCAGACTTCGTGTGACTAACTATCTTAATGTGAAGCTGTCGGACGACTTGTGTTATACGGGACTTATCGCATCTGACAGAGCACCGAAAAACTGGATGACCGAGGAATATGTTGAGGAAATCTACTGGAAAACGGCTGACCTTACCGGACAGAAAATAGTTTTTTCCAAGGCAGATTCCATTATAACCTCTGCAACGGGTGTTGCATGGGTGAGATGTGTTCCCGTAGACAAAATGCCCCCGGCAATCACAAATAAATGTGTACAGATGCATAACGACGAGGATGTAGCGGCGCAGGATATGCAGAAAAGTGACGACGATTACCTGATGAAGCTTTACCCGCTAAAAAACACTAACACAGAGTTTTTATCTTTTGAATTTTCTTTTGACTATGACGGGGTTGCCGACCCCGGCAAAGCACACCTTATAGGATATGATAAGCGCTGGGATGAAGGTAATTACAGATACAGGGAAAAGGCGGATACCATTTACAAAAAAGCCGTTGATTTTGCTCATAAAAATGGTTTCGGCATCTATGCCGCAAACCGTATGTCCGTGGCAAACTTTGTTGTGCCATATACACGTTTTGGCTGGAACAGTAACTTTGTGGAAAATAATCCCGATTTCTATATTAAAACACGAATCGGTGAAACTGTAAGAGTATGCTCTTATGCCTATGAGGAAGTGCAGGATTATGTAATAAATAATTTTGTGAATATACTTAAATACGGCTTTGACGGAATAACGCTGATTTTTCACAGAGGAATTGAAATAGCTTTCGAGCAGCCCGTGATTGACAGATTCCGCGAGCTTTATCCCGGTGTAGACCCCTGCACACTTCCTTTTGCTGATGAAAGACTTCACGGCGTATGGTGTGAATTTATGAATAAGTTTATGACCAAACTCCGCACCGCTGTAGGGAAGAATATCAAAATCAACACCATAACAAGCTACGGCCTTGAAACAAGCAAGCATATAGGTCTTGACGTGGAATACTGGGCAAAGAACGGACTGATTGACAGCGCATCTCAGGCGGATATGGAAATTTTTGAAAATCTTGAAGGTTGTATGAATGACGAAAATCCTGAATTTATCGACCTTGAAAAGTATAAAAAGGAATTGACGCAAAGACATGTTGTTACAAGAAAATTCGGTTGTAATGTGGAAAAGATTTGCGAAAATATCCCTGCGTACAGAAAGCTCAAGGAACTTTACGGCATTGAAACCTATCATGTACTTCCGTGGGTTGGAAGAAAACTTCCCGAAGAGTATCCTGCCGTAATTGAGCAGATGCAGAAGGCAGGCGCTGAAAAATTCCTCAGTTGGAACAGTAACCACCTTATGCGTGACCTTCCCGAATGGCATACCGTTTCATGGATAGGAAATGAAGCGGAGGATGTAACGCTTCGTGCGTTCCACCGCGTTCTTTCTCTTGACGGAAATAATATTGCGGAATTCCAGCCTAATTGGAGAGGTTGACTTGGGTATCACAAAGTAGTACAATATACATATCTACAATAACAAAGGAGACAGAAAAAATGAAAAAATTAACTTCACTTTTACTTGCGCTTTTAATGCTTATGGGTATGATGGCAGTTCCCACAATGGCGGCTGATGATGAAGTGTCTGTATATCTTTTCGGTGAAAAACTGGAATTTGATGTACCTGCCCAAATCGTAAACGGCAGAACCCTTGTCCCCGTAAGAAAAATATTTGAAGAGCTGGGCTACAAAGTAGACTGGGATAATGATACAAGAACAGCAATTGCGGTAAGCGAAGAAAGAACAATCCGTATAACAGAAAACAGCTACACAATGTATGTGAATGACGAAGAAAAAACTCTTGATGTGCCTGCCCAGATAATAGGTAGCAGAACAATGGTACCGGCAAGAGCAATTTCCGAAGCATCCGGCTATAAAGTAGACTGGGACGGAGATACAAGATCCGTTCTTATCACACAGCCTGTTCAGTTTGTAGGTCCATACAAGGAACTTAAGGAGCTTCTCTTAAAAGAAGGAACTTATAACGCAAACAACGATGCATATATGTTTGAATACGAGGCAAACCAGGACTTTGTCGGCGTAACTTACAATAATACAGAAAAGTATATTGCGGTGGCTTTTATGGGAATGAATCCCTACGGTCAGTATTATGTAATAACGATAGTTCTGTACGAGAATGAAAACCCTGAAGTAATATTCTCATATCCCATTGATGACGGAAGCAAAGGCGTTATGTACGGTGAATATACAACACCCGGAGAGTTGTATACAATTACATACACCAATCTTAATGAGGAAAGTGTGAAATTTGCAAAGGATATGACAGATGAAACTATAGAGACCTGGCTTGATCCTATTCTTCAAAAGGTTTCAGGATTTACACTTGCAGATTTCGGTATAGCATATTAAAAACAGAGGAGACAGAAAAATGAAAAAATTAACTTCACTTTTACTTGTCCTTTTAATGCTTATTGGTATGCTGGTAATCCCCGCATCGGCTGCTGATGAAGTATCCGTGTATCTTTTCGGTGAAAAGCTGGAATTTGATGTACCTGCCCAAATCGTAAACGGCAGAACTCTTGTTCCCGTGAGAAAAATATTTGAAGAGCTGGGCTACAAAGTAGACTGGGATAATGATACAAGAACAGCAATTGCGGTAAGCGAAGAAAGAACAATCCGTATCACAGAAAACAGCTATACAATGTATGTGAATGACGAAGAAAAAACTCTTGATGTGCCTGCTCAGATAATAGGTGGCAGAACAATGGTACCGGCAAGAGCAATTTCCGAAGCATCCGGCTATAAAGTAGACTGGGATAACGACACAAGATCCGTTCTTATCACAAAACCTGTAGAATCAGATAACGCACTTGATAAGAATATCGTAACAACGATAGGGGATTATCAGATTAGCGAGGCATACTACAATACAGCCTACTTTGTATATTATGCGCAGTATTCACAGTACGAGGCATACTATGGTGAAAATTGGCTTGATGCAGATACAGGCTATGGCGTGACAATCCGTGAAATGATTGAAGAAAACGCAAAAACACAGATAGAGCGAGTGGTGACCGTAGCTGCGATTGCAAAGAAATACTATGGAATAACACTTGACGATGTGAAAGCCGAAACAGATGCAGAAATGAAAGATACTATAGAAAGCTATGAAAGCAGAGAAGAATTTGATGCTTTCCTTACCGGAATTGGCTCTACTGAAACCGCATTGGAAACATATTTCGGAATGTATGCAATTCTCAATTTAGTTCTGGAAAAAGAGGCAGAAGACGGCAAGATACTATCGGTTTCCGATGCGGAAACAGAGGAATTGTTCAATCAGGAGTATGCAGGAAAAATGAAAGTACAGCATATTCTTATTTCTACACAAAGCCTTGACGGATATACCCCTGCCAGATCAGATGCAGAAGCTGCCGCTATAGCATATGATGCTATAAAAAGACTTGCAAAAGGGGAGAGCTTTGAAGACCTTATAGAAGAGCTTAACGAAGACCCGGGACAAACTAGGGACAGTTACTATGTTTTCGGAGCAGGGGAGATGGTTCCGGAATTTGAGGAAGCTTCAAAAAAACTCGCTGTTGGCAAATATACAACAACTGCAATAAAGTCTGACTACGGTTACCATATCATAAAGAGATATCCTCTTGATAAAACAAGCGAAGAATTTAAAGAATGCAAAACCGCTATCATACAGGAAAAACTGGTTGATCTTGTTATTCAGGAACTTGAAAAATCAGACATAAAATGGAATAAGTAATAAACAGAAAAGAATGTCTCGGAAGAGACATTCTTTTCTGTTTGGAAAATATTTCACATATTACTCTTGACAAGCCTTGACATATATGTTATTATGTTATACTGCATTAAGATGCACCCATATCCCCTTTCGGGGTCTATATATGGGAAAAATTACGTTATTAACAACTACTTTTTGTATTTTGCGGTATTGGTGCATTCTACAATCAGTATCGCAATGAAAATGCAGAAAATAAATGCAGAACGGTCTGCGCGATTTTATGCATTTTCAATATATTCCGAGTGCATTCTACACAGGAGTATAGAATATTGGAAGTGTTTCGTTATTAAATTTTGAAGAGGTGATGAAGGTGAAACCTATTAAATTAGGAAAAAATGAAAGAATGACCTTCGCAAAAATCGATGAAGTATTGGAGATGCCAAACCTTATCGATATGCAAAAAAGCTCTTACGAGTGGTTTATTAAGGAAGGTCTTCGCGAGGTTTTCCACGATGTAAGCCCTATTACGGACTACGCAGGAAACCTTATTCTGGAATTTACCGATTACAGAATTGACGAGCAGCCCAAGTATTCAATCGAAGAATGTAAGGAGAGGGATACAAACTACGCTGCACCCCTCCGCGTTCAGGTACGCCTTATCAATCAGGAGACAGGCGAAATCAAGGAACAGGAAATCTTTATGGGCGATTTCCCCCTTATGACTGAGCAGGGTACTTTCATTATTAACGGTGCAGAACGTGTTATCGTTACTCAGCTTGTTCGTTCTCCCGGCATTTACTACGAGCAGAAGTTTGACAAGGTTGGTAAGAAACTTGTTAATGCTACAGTAATCCCCAACCGCGGCGCATGGCTTGAATATGAAACAGACCCCAACGATGTTTTCTCCGTTCGTATCGACAGAACAAGAAAGCTTCCCGTTACTGTTCTTATTAAGGCTATGGGTCTTGAAACCGAACCGGAAATTCTTAATCTTTTCGGTGATGATGAAAGACTTCTTGCAACATTTGCAAAGGATACAACAAAGAACCGCGAAGAAGCGCTCTTTGAAATTTACAGAAAGCTTCGTCCCGGTGAACCTCCTACGCTTGATAGTGCCACAACTCTTATCAACGGACTTTTCTTCGATGCTAAGAGATATGACCTTGCAAAGGTAGGCAGATATAAGTATAATAAGAAGCTTGCTATGGCTGCCCGCCTTGAAGGACAGATAGCAGGTGCCGATATTGTAGACGAAAAGACAGGCGAAGTTATCGTAGCAGAGGGAAGCCGTATCGACCTTGAAAAAGCTCAGCTTATCGAGGACAAGGGTATCAACCGTGTTCTTGTAGCTATTGAGGACAGAAAGGTTGTTGTATTCTCCAACAATATGGTTGATCCGGAAAAATATGCAGGTATCAGCCTCTACGATATTACTCACGAGAAAGTAAGAAAGAGCGTTCTTGATGAAATCTTGGAAGAAGCAGCAGGCGACATTGACGAAGTTAAGAAACTTGCAGCAGAGAGAGTAGACGAGCTTGTTCCCAAGCATATTATCGTTGACGATATGTTTGCTTCCATTAACTACTGTTCTAACATCTGTGACGGTATCGGTCAGGTTGATGATATCGACCATCTCGGTAACCGTCGTCTCAGAAGCGTTGGCGAACTTTTACAGAACCAGTTCCGTATCGGTATCTCCCGTATGGAGCGTGGTGTTCGTGAAAGAATGAGTATTCAGGAGCTTGACATTGTTACTCCTCAGTCACTCATCAACATTCGCCCCGTTGTTGCTACAATTAAGGAGTTCTTCGGTTCATCACAGCTTTCTCAGTTCATGGACCAGAACAACCCCCTTGCAGAGCTTACTCATAAGAGAAGACTTTCCGCACTTGGTCCCGGCGGTCTTTCCAGAGAACGTGCAGGTTTCCAGGTTCGTGACGTTCACTATACCCACTACGGCAGAATGTGTCCCATTGAGACTCCTGAAGGTCCCAACATCGGTCTTATCAGTTCTCTTTCCACATATGCGCGTATCAATGAATACGGTTTCATTGAAGCTCCCTACCGTAAGGTTATCAAGGGAGAGGGTATCGTAACAGATGAAATCGAATATATGACAGCTGATACTGAGGATAAGTATGTCGTTGCTCAGGCTAACGAGCCTATCGACGAAAACGGCAGATTCCTCGACAAGAAGGTTTCCGCCCGTTACAGAGAGGAAATCCTCGAAGTTCCTGCTGAGAATATCGACTACATGGACGTTTCTCCCAAGCAGGTTGTATCAGTTGCTACAGCAATGATTCCCTTCCTTGAAAACGATGACGCTAACCGTGCCCTCATGGGTTCTAACATGCAGCGTCAGGCAGTTCCGCTTCTTAAGCCCGAATCTCCTATTATCGGTACAGGTATGGAGTATAAGGCTGCTAAAGACTCCGGTGTTGTTGTTCTTGCAAAAGAGGACGGTGTTATCGATAAGGTAAGTGCCGATGAAATCGTAATTAAGGACAATGATGGCGTAAGACATAACTACCATCTCCTTAAGTTCCTCCGTTCCAACCAGGGTACCTGTATCAATCAGCGTCCCATTGTTGAAGAGGGCGAAAAGGTTACAAAGGGTACAATCATCGCAGACGGTCCCGCTACCGACAACGGTGAAATTGCTCTTGGTAGAAATATGCTTATCGGCTTTATGACCTGGGAAGGTTATAACTACGAGGACGCCGTACTTCTTAACGAAAAACTCGTTCGTGACGATATCTATACTTCAATTCATATTGAAGAATACGAATCCGAGTCCCGTGATACAAAGCTCGGACCGGAAGAAATCACACGCGACATCCCCAACGTTGGTGATGACGCACTCAAGAACCTTGACGAAAGAGGTATTATCCGTGTAGGTGCGGAAGTTCGCTCCGGTGACATCCTCGTTGGTAAGGTTACACCTAAGGGTGAAACAGAGCTTACACCTGAAGAAAGACTTCTCAGAGCAATTTTCGGTGAAAAGGCAAGAGAAGTTCGTGATACATCTCTCCGTGTTCCTCACGGTGAAGCAGGTATCATTGTTGATGTAAAGGTATTTACAAGAGCTAACAATGACGAACTTCCTCCGGGAGTAAACGAAATCGTAAGATGTTACATCGCACAGAAGAGAAAGATTTCTGTCGGTGATAAGATGGCTGGTCGTCACGGTAACAAGGGTGTCGTTTCCAGAATTCTTCCCACAGAAGATATGCCTTTCCTTCCCGATGGCCGACCGCTTGATATCGTTCTTAACCCCCTGGGCGTTCCCTCTCGTATGAACATCGGTCAGGTACTTGAAGTTCACCTTGGTATGGCTGCTAAGAGCCTTGGTTTCAAGGTTGCAACACCCGTATTCGACGGTGCAAACGAAAAAGATATCATGAATCTTCTTGAAGAGGCAGGCCTTCGCCGTGACGGTAAGACAGTTCTTTACGACGGTAGAACAGGTCAGCCCTTCGATAACCCCGTAACAGTTGGATATATGTACTTCTTAAAGCTTCATCATCTTGTTGATGATAAGATTCACGCAAGAAGCACAGGTCCCTACTCACTTGTTACTCAGCAGCCTCTGGGCGGTAAAGCTCAGTTCGGCGGTCAGAGATTCGGTGAAATGGAAGTTTGGGCACTTGAAGCATATGGTGCTGCATACCTTCTTCAGGAAATTCTTACAGTTAAATCTGACGATATCGTTGGCCGTGTAAAGACCTACGAATCTATCGTTAAGGGTGAGAATGTTCCCACACCGGGTATTCCCGAATCCTTCAAAGTTCTTATTAAGGAACTTCAGTCTCTTGCACTTGACGTTAATGTTCTTAACGGAGCAGGCGATATTGTTGAACTTAAGAGCGATGAAGACGATGAACCCAACATGGATGAATTCAGAGACGAGCTTCTCACAACCGTAAACGACGGAATGGCTCCCGGCTACAGCGAAGTTAATCCCGAGGATGAAATTTACGGCATTGTAGGAGGTTCACTCTCCGATGATGAAGACGAAGAAGATCCTATGGCAGATTTCGATGATGATGATGACTTCGATATGGAACCCACAGACGAAGAACTCATGGAAATCGAAAGCCAGTTGGATAATGAGTAAGGGAGGGTTATAATATGGAATTTAATACTTTTGAGGCAATGCAAATTGGCTTGGCGTCTCCCGAAAAAATCCGTGAATGGTCTTACGGTGAGGTTAAAAAGCCCGAAACCATAAATTACCGTACCTTAAAACCCGAACGCGATGGTCTTTTCTGTGAAAAGATTTTCGGACCGCAGAAAGACTGGGAATGTCACTGTGGTAAGTATAAGAGAATCAGATATAAGGGTATTGTCTGTGACCGATGCGGCGTTGAGGTAACAAAAGCAAAGGTAAGACGTGAAAGAATGGGTCATATCGAGCTTGCAGCTCCCGTTTCCCATATCTGGTATTTCAAGGGTATCCCCAGCAGAATGGGACTTCTCCTTGATATATCTCCCCATATTCTTGAAAAGGTACTGTATTTTGCACAGTATATCGTAATTGATCCCGGTAAGACAGAACTTAACAAGAAAGATCCTCTTACCGAGAAAGAGTATATGGCTTATTACGAAAAGTACGGCGACCGTTTCCGTGCAGGAATGGGTGCTGAAGCCATTAAGGAACTTCTTTCTGAGATTGATATTGAAAAACTCAGCGAAGAACTTAAGGAAGAGCTCCAGACAGCTCAGGGACAGAAGAAAGTTAAGCTTTCCAAGAGATTGGAAGTTGTTGAATCTTTCAGAAAGTCAAATAACCGTCCTGAATGGATGATTCTTGACTGCGTTCCGGTAATTCCTCCGGAAATCCGTCCTATGGTACAGCTTGACGGTGGCAGATTTGCTACAAGCGACCTTAACGATCTTTATAGACGTGTTATAAACAGAAACAACCGACTCAAGAGACTTCTTGAGCTTGGTGCTCCCAATATTATCGTAAGAAACGAAAAGAGAATGCTTCAGGAAGCTGTTGACGCACTTATCGACAACGGCAGACGCGGCAGACCTGTTACAGGCCCCGGAAACCGTGCACTTAAGTCTCTTTCCGATATGCTTAAAGGTAAGCAGGGTCGTTTCCGTCAGAACCTTCTCGGTAAGCGTGTTGACTATTCCGGTCGTTCCGTTATCGTAGTTGGTCCCGCACTTAAGATTTATCAGTGCGGTCTTCCCAAGGAAATGGCACTTGAACTCTTCAAGCCCTTCGTAATGAAGAGACTTGTTGAAAACGGCAGCGCTCACAACATTAAGAGTGCAAAGAGAATGGTTGAACGTGCCCGTACAGAGGTTTGGGACGTGCTTGAAAACGTAATTAAAGAGCATCCCGTTCTTCTTAACCGTGCACCAACTCTTCACAGACTTGGTATTCAGGCATTCGAGCCGATCCTCGTTGAAGGTAGAGCAATCAGACTTCATCCCCTCGTATGTACAGCGTTCAACGCTGACTTCGACGGTGACCAGATGGCTGTTCACGTTCCCCTTTCTCCCGAAGCACAGGCTGAGGCAAGATTCCTCATGCTCAGTGCAAATAACCTCTTAAAGCCTCAGGACGGTCGTCCTGTTACCGTTCCCACACAGGATATGGTACTTGGTAGTTACTACCTTACACTCGTTAAGCCTAAGGAAGTAAAGATTACCGATGCAGGCGACAGCGAGCTTGAAGTAGGTAAGGTTTATAAGTATTACGATGCTGTTTTTGCTAAGAATATGGAACTTGCAGAGCAGGGCAAAAAGCAGATTGAATACACTGAAGAGGGTGTAGGCTGCTTCAAGGGTGAAATCGGTGAAGGTAAGTACTTCGCAAGCGTAAACGAAGCTATGATGGCTTACGATTGCGGCGATGTTGGTCTTCACGCACCTATCAAGGTTCGTATTGAAAAGGAAATCGACGGCGTAGTTGAAAGCGAAATTGTTGAGGTAACAGTCGGCAGACTTATATTCAATGAAGTCATTCCTCAGGATCTTGGTTTTGTTGACAGAACCAATCCCGACAATAAATTCCTTCCCGAAATTCAGTTCCTTGCAGATAAGAAGGCTCTCGGTAAGATTGTTGACGCTTGTATCAAGGTACATGGTACAACAAAGACTGCCGAAGTTCTTGACTCCATTAAGGAACTCGGCTACAAGTTCTCTACAAAGGGTGCTATCACTATCAGCGTAAGCGATATGGAAATCCCCGGAAGTAAGGCAGAACGTCTTATGGAAGCTGAGGACGAAGTAGAAAAGATTACAAAGCTTTACAGAAAGGGTCTTATTACTGACGAAGAGCGCTACAGAAAGACCATCGAAACATGGCAGAGCGCTAACGACAGAATTACAAAGGCTCTTATGGATAACCTTGATAAGTATAACCCCATCTACATGATGGCAACATCAGGTGCCCGTGGTAGTATCAACCAGATCAGACAGCTGGCAGGTATGCGTGGTCTTATGGCTAACACACAGGGTCGTACCGTGGAAATTCCCATTCGTGCATCTTTCCGTGAAGGTCTTAATATTCTTGAATATTTCATTTCCACTCACGGTGCTCGTAAGGGTCTTGCCGATACAGCGCTCAGAACAGCTGACTCAGGTTACCTTACTCGTCGTCTCGTTGACGTTTCTCAGGATGTTATCATCCGTGAAATCGACTGTAAGACACACGACGGTATCAATGTTTCCGAAATTGTAGAAGGTAAGGATGTAATTGAGCCTTTGGAAGAAAGACTTATCGGCAGAGTAAACTGTGACGATATCGTTCATCCTGAGACAGGCGAAGTTATCGTTCCTGAAAACACCCTTATGAACAGCGAATTGGCACAGAGGGTTGTGGATGCAGGTATCAAGGAAGTTAAGATCAGAAGCGTTCTTAACTGTCATGCTAAGGTTGGCGTATGTGCTCACTGTTACGGTGCAAACCTTGCAAGTCGCGGCGAGCTTGTTAATATCGGTGAAGCAGTTGGTATCATTGCAGCTCAGTCTATCGGTGAACCCGGTACACAGCTTACAATGAGAACATTCCATACCGGTGGTGTTGCCGGCGACGATATTACACAGGGTCTTCCCAGAGTCGAAGAACTTTTCGAAGCAAGAAAGCCCAAGGGTCTTGCAATTGTATCTGACATTGCAGGTACAGTTACTGTTAACAAGACAAAGAGCAAGACTGAGGTTATGATTGCAGATTCCGAAGGTATGGCTCAGACTTACCTCATTCCTTACGGTTCAACCCTTAAGGTTAATGACGGTGATGTAGTGGAGGCAGGTGACGAACTTACAACAGGTTCTATCAACCCCCACGATATCCTCAGAATCAAGAACCTCCGTGCAGTTCAGGAATATCTTGTAAAAGAAGTTCAGAAAGTTTACCGTTCACAGGCGGTTGATATTGCCGACAAGCATATCGAAGTTATTGTACGTCAGATGATGCGTAAGGTAAGAATTGAAGAGCCCGGCGACAGTAACTATCTTGTTGGTGAAACTGAGGACAGAATCAAGTTCGGCGAACTCGTTGAACAGTATAAAGCAGAGGGTAAGAATCCTCCCGTTGGTGAGGAACTTCTCCTTGGTATTACCAAGGCTGCTCTTGCAACAGATTCCTTCCTTTCCGCAGCTTCCTTCCAGGAAACAACAAGAGTTCTTACAGATGCTGCTATCAAGGGTAAGGTTGATCCTCTTATCGGTCTTAAGGAAAACGTTATTATCGGTAAGCTTATCCCTGCAGGTACAGGCGTTCCAATGTATCACGATATCGATGTTGAAACAGCCGGAAGTGACTATTCCGACATCCTTGCAGATATGGTTGAAAATATGACCGCAGGAATTAAATAATTAAACTGAAAAGGAGAATCTTCGTAAAGAAGGTTCTCCTTTTGTTGTACTTTGAAGAAATTGAGCAAAAAGTGACTCACCGCAAATTATTTAAATGGCAGAGGATGTCAAAAAAATTTCAAAAGTTCTTTCTTGAATTTTTCTTAAAAATATGCTATAATTCAGATGTGATTTAGTCATCGTGTGAGCGTACATATAGCCTGTAAAATCTATCGGCATATTGGTTTTACAAACTATAAGTTTCGCTTGTCGTCTCACCGTAATTTACGCACTATTACTACTGCCGTAGGTATTGTGTGAAGGAGGTGTTAGATGTGAAAAGGGTTCAAGCAGCTTGTATTCTTCAGACATTGGTATTTCAGCAGAAAGATGACACTTATCTTTCAAAGGAAAAGAAAACCGCTTTAAATAAAGAGGAAGTTGAAAAGTATAAGGCATCTTTGGAAAAGCACAAAACAAGATTCCAGATTGTTGAAGAGACAGAACAAGAAGACGGTTCCATCCTTGTTCGTGTTCGCAAACAGTACAACGACAAAACTGATGTTACGGAGTATTTCAACTAAGACCGTAGCCGTCTGCTTCAGCAGACGGCTATGAAAATTTAGAACAGGAAACAATGAATATGAATACTTTATCACTTATTAAATCACAGGTTATGTATTTGTTTAAGACTAATCCCCGGGTACATATTGATATATCAAACAGAAGCGACAGAAAACACGTTACAAATGTTCCAGCTGTTATAACAGGGGTTTATCCTAATCTATTTACAGCTCGGCTTAAAGAAAATAACTCAGAAAAAGACTATGTTTTTCAATATGTGGATTTGCTTACACACACTATGGAGATAAAGGAACTAAGCAAACTTTACAATTTATAATATAGCCTAAAAATTAAAAATTTTTTCTTGAAAATAATAGAAAATGTGATATAACTATAAAAAATAAATATAAAACGAAAACGACACATGTTGCACATTTTGTGCGTAAATCTGATTACGGTACGAAATTTGTGAACGTGTGTTTTTTTGTGCCAAAAAGGAGTTTTTTTATGCCAAGAAATCAATTTCAAAGAATGGTATTTGCATTTATTACAGTTGTGATTACCGTTCACGCCTATGTGTTTTACAGCTTGTATGTAATTCACGGAAATATGTTTATGCAAATCACAGGCGAAACAGGTGTTTTATCTGCAATTAACAAAATGGGGGGCGTTCCTGTTTTCGACACTCCTGTTCCGATATGGGCAGTTGTACTTATCGAATTTGTGTTAGCGTACTTACTTGAAAACGTTTTAGGTTCACCCTTATCTTTCAAGCTTGCTTGCAAGAATTTCAATCCAAGAGAAACACATCCTGTATTATTTGAAACTGCAATAATCTGTGCTACTGTCGGAATTATGTGTCCTGTAATGAGCTTTATTGCCGCTTTACTTTATTATAACTATCAGACAGGTTTTAATATGTGGACGCTTCTCGCAGAGTGGCTCAAACTTATGTGCTATAACTTCCCATTTGCGTTCTTTACACAGCTTTTCTTTATTCAGCCGATTGTAAGGACAATATTTAAGGTCATATTTGCAAAGGACATAAAAGCAAGAAATTCTGCAAAACAGGCAAACAAAGAACAAAAAGTAACTGTATAAAACAAAAAACGGAATCCTCACGTGGATTCCGTTCAGACTGTCGGAAAAGTTGGTTAACCGCAAGCAAATTTAAATACAGACTGGGGACGTGTCACTTTCTGTTGCATAATGGATTGACATAATAAGGAAGAATCTTCTCGGAGATTCTTCCTTTATATTTTAAAAAAACGAATTTTTGGTAAAAATATGCCCAACTTTATAAATAAAATGCTTGACAACGGGGAAAAGCTTTGTTATAGTATTATAGTGCTATAGGTGTGAAAGTGGGCTTTTCCGCTATTTTACGCCTGTTGCAAAGAAAATTTTATTGGAGGTGAAATCATGCCAACCTTTAATCAGCTTGTCAGAAAGGGC
>SVJW01000053.1 GCA_015068735.1 Oscillospiraceae bacterium | reverse complement strand
TTTACTAATGTCCTTCCACGGCATACAATCAACTCCTTTGTATGCCTATAGTGTATCATATTTGTAAACTATGTGCTCGGACAATTTGTAAACTATGTTATCATACTATACATTCCCCCGCACCCCTGAAACGGCCTCGCAGGGGCGTAAGAAAAAAAACGACACTATCTTAACAACAATGATAGTGTCGTTTTCTCAAATTTTCGGTCTTTGTACCGCCGTCTCAAAGGCGACACTCAGTCGCCTGCTCGACTGAAATTGCTCATCTGCAAAGGAAAACGATATTCGCAATTTCTCGGTAGTCGACAGAAAATTTTCAAAAACCGCAGTTTAGTGCTATCTTTTCGGGAGGGCACAGAGACCCTCCCCTACGTAAGGAATAAAAGTTTACTCAATCTTTGAGTAAAATGCAATATGGTTTATTTATTTGTGTTATTACGAAAGCAGGAAGTAAATATTTATCAATTATCTTTTGTTTTTTGTTAAGGGGATTATATCCCCTTAACAACTTAAACGGCACCATCTATAATGTAACTTGTAGAGTTCGTATAAACACAGACTCCGGATGTCACCACACACCCCGACCGTTGCGACACAGTCAAAAGGACACACATTGGATTATCCAATGTGTATCCTTTTTTATACAGACTAAACTATGGTTTTTGAAACAACGAAGCCGACCGACAAAATTCTGTCCGCATCATTTTCCTCTGCTGGCGGACAGAATTTAGAAATGTCCGATGATAAGTTCATCGATACGTTTCGTTGGTGCAAAGGCAAGGCAGGTTCAAAAACAAAAACCCGAAACTGAAAGAAAACCACATCAGATAAACATTACGCCCCTGCGAGGCCGAGGATGGGGGTTCGGGGGGCTTCGGAAACCCCCGACGCTTTTCGCCATTTTGGCGTTCAAAATGGCATCCCACTTTTGGTTACAAAAGAACACGCCCTCCTCGTCTCCGAGGAAACGAATTGCATTTCTGCAAAATGTTTAAAATTCGGTAAACATTAAAACGCCGTGATGCTAACACACCACGGCGTTTATTGATTCAATCAATTATTTAAGGTTGTTCTTGAGTGTCTCAAGCTCTTCCTTAATTTCCTTGGGAAGTCTGTCACCAAACTGAGCGAAGTACTTCTCCTGATCCTGAACATCTTCCATCCATACAGCCTTATCTACGCTGAGAAGTTCTGTAAGCTGTGCTTCGGAAATGTCAAGATTTGTTGTATCGATGTCCTTAACTTCGGGAAGGAAACCGATTTCGCTTTCTCTTGCGTCAACCTTACCGTCGCAACGGTCAACAATCCAGTTAAGAACGCGCATATTGTCACCAAATCCGGGCCACATGAAGTTACCTTCATCGTCTTTTCTGAACCAGTTAACGTGGAAAATCTTGGGAGCCTTGTCAGCATCCATCTTAGCACCCATTTCAATCCAGTGTGCGAAGTAGTCAGCCATATTGTAACCAACGAAAGGCTTCATAGCCATGGGGTCACGACGAACAACACCAACAGCACCTGTAGCTGCAGCGGTTGTCTCGGATGCCATTGTAGCACCTACGAATACACCGTGATTCCAGTCGCGAGCCTGGTATACGAGGGGAGCTGTCTTTGCACGACGGCCGCCGAATACGATAGCGCTGATCGGAACACCCTGAGGATTCTCGAATTCCTTGGAGATGCAGGGGCAATTTACTGCAGGAGCAGTAAATCTGGAGTTGGGGTTAGCAAGGTTACCTTCGTATGTCTTACCGTTAACCTGCTTTCCTGTCCACTCTGTGCAGTTTTCGGGAGGATTCTTGTCAAGACCTTCCCACCAAACTGTCATATCGTCGTTATTGATAGCAACGTTTGTGAAGATTGTGTTCTTCTTTGTTGCAGCAAGTGCATTGAAGTTTGTCTTTTCGCTTGTTCCGGGAGCAACGCCGAAGAAACCTGCTTCGGGGTTGATAGCGTAAAGTCTGCCATCCTCACCGATTCTGAGCCAAGCTATATCGTCACCGATTGTCCAAACTTTGTAGCCCTTTTCCTTAAGATATTCCGGAGGAATAAGCATTGCAAGATTTGTCTTACCGCAAGCGGAGGGGAATGCAGCACAGATGTACTTAACTTCGCCCTGAGGATTCTCAAGACCAAGGATAAGCATATGTTCAGCCATCCAGCCTTCTTTCATACCCTGGTAGGAAGCAATTCTGAGTGCAAAGCACTTCTTACCGAGAAGAACGTTACCGCCGTAAGCGGAGTTAACGGACATAATTGTGTTGTCCTGGGGGAAGTGAACGATATATCTCTCGTCGGGATTTACATCCTTCTTAGCGTGGAGACACTTAACGAAGTCACCGTCAGAACCAAGAGCCTTGAGAACGTCGTTGCCAACTCTTGTCATAATGTCCATGTTAAGTACAACATAGATGCTGTCTGTAAGCTCCACACCAATTTTGGAGAAAGGTGAGCCAACAGGGCCCATGGAATAAGGAATAACATACATTGTTCTGCCTTCCATAGAACCGTCGTAAAGAGAATTAAGTTTTGCATACATTTCCTTGGGAGCCATCCAGTTATTGATAGGACCTGCTTCCTCTTCTGTTTCTGTGCAGATGAATGTTCTGTCCTCTACACGAGCTACGTCGTTTACTGCTGTTCTGTGATAGTAACAGCCGGGAAGCTTCTCCTGATTAAGCTTAATCATTTCGCCTGTAGAAACTGCTTCTGCACGGAGAGCTTCAAGCTGCTCCTCGCTGCCGTCGATCCAAACTACGTTCTGAGGACGACAAAGTGCTTTCATTTCTTCAAGCCAGGTAAGTACTTTTTTGTTATCTGTCATTTTTATATCTCCTTTCAAAAATCCAATTTTTCCTATTTAACATTATACATCCTAAATCGATATTTGTCTACTGTTTTTTTGATTTTTTCAAAAAAAAGAAAGCCACCGTTTTTTACCACTGTGGCTTTCTGCCATATTTCTTAATTTTTCTGCACAACAAGGTTCTCAAAAGATTCAACGATTTCTTCATATCCTTCAATATAATCAAGCCGGATCACATTGATCATCACGCCTTGAGTTTTCATGTAAGCACGTACTCTGATAGTCATATCATCGTCCTCTGTTAGCACACCATCGACATAGTCGTATGCTTTGTTATCAAAATATGCTTTCCCGCGTTTTGCATCTTTCAATTCATTCTCCAATTGTGTCAAACTTTCATCGACGACCATCCTATGTTGACCACCTGTGTAACCGGAATAAGACGCAATCAACAGTTCTCCCACAACGATATCGTCTGCTACGCCATAATATCCTGCTTCTACCTCGCAGAACATTGTCTCCTTGTATTTTTTTACAAACTCCTTATCCATTCCGGCTTGCTCCACCGCACTGACTGCAGAAGCTTTTACCGATGCTGACATTTCTCTGTCTACTTCAGCTAAGTCATATGATTCCATTTCTATCCAGTTTTCGTCAGGAGTGAAAGTTATGCCCCAATAATCCGATTCATATCCGTTAGCAGTCGTTTTCCCGGGGACATACTTTTCAGTCTGTTCAATGAAACTGTCCATATCCGATTTGATTTCATCGGTTGTTTTGTCCTTCATCATCATATCAGCCAAATAACCGCCTGCAAATTTGCCCACAACAATTGCAAGAGCCGTAATCAGAATACTCTTGACGCTGAATACATTCTTCGCTTTCTTTTTCTTTCCTGTTTCTTCCATCGGCTTATTGCATATGGGGCAATCCGTGCCGTTTGCAATATTTTCTGTTTTGTACCCGCATTCCTTACATTCGTACATTTTCAAATTCTCCTTTGTTTTATTTTGCAAAAAAATCGCTTAATTTGCAGAATTCTTCTATTGAAAGTGCCTCTCCTCTTATCGTGGGAGAAAGTCCGAGAGCTTCAACGGCTTTCTGTACATCTTCCTTTGAACCGAATGCTCCGCCGGATGAAAGGGCGTTTACAAGGGTTTTTCTTCTCTGTGAAAACGCTGCTTTTATAACTTTAAAAAACAGTTTTTCGTCCTTTGGCGTTACCGATGGGGTATCAAGAATTTCCATGCTTACTACTGCACTGTCTACCTTAGGTGAAGGTATAAACGCTCCTGCAGGTACGTGTTTTATAATTTCGGGTTTTGAAAAATACTGGGTTGTTACGGTGATTGCACCGAAATCCTTGCTTCCCGGGTTTGCACAAAGGCGCTGAGCTACCTCTTTCTGAATCATTACCACAATCTTTTTGAAAGGAAGTCTGCTTTCCAAAAGATTCATTATAATCGGGGTAGTTATATAGTACGGAAGATTTGCCGCAACGCTCACATCCATCCCCTTAAATTCCGTCTCCAGAAGCTCTTTAAGGTTTACTTTAAGGCAGTCCTCCCAGATGAAAGACACATTGGAAAAGCCTGCCAGCGTTTCTTCCAGTACTTTTTCAAGCCGCCTGTCAAGTTCAATGGAGATGACCTTTTCCGCACTCTGTGCAAGTGCCGCAGTCAGAACTCCAAAACCGGGACCGATTTCAATAACGCCCTGTGACTTTTCCGTTGCTTCCTTAGTCATTGCAATGGGAACGGATTCATCGGTAATAAAGTTCTGCCCCATACTTTTGGAAAAGGTAAAGCCGTATTTGGAGCAAAGATATTTAATTATTTTCGGATCGGTAAGATCGTACATTATTCATCCTCCAATAATTCTGAAAAACTTTCTATATAGTAGTCACACATTTTTTTGAGTTCATCCTGTTTGCTGTCATTTCTCGTATCATACACACCGCAAGTTTGCATATTGATACTCTTTGCTGTTTTTACACCTGTAATAACATCTTCAAACACCATACATCTTTCGGGTGCTGCCCCCACCTTTTCAGCCGCAAGGAAATAAACCTTGGGGGAATCCTTTCCCTGTCCTGCCTCGCAAGTATTTGCAAAAGCGTCAAAAAGGTCGTAAACACCGTTATTTTTAAGTGCCGCTTTGAAGAAATATTCAGGTGAGCTGGTACAAAGAACAATCTTTTTTCCGCTTTTCTTAAGCTTTTCCATATATTCTTTTACATAGGGCTTAAGCGGAACATTATGGGCGTATTCATACGCCGCCATGTCAGTCCATTCCTGCATAAGTTCTTCGGGAGTGTCGGGGAGATTGAACCGCTTTATGGTATATTTCGCAATTTCCGAAAAGCTCATTGCCGCAATGTCGTGCATATAATTTCCCGGAACTTCGATTCCGCGTTTTTCAAATAAAAAGTCCTGATCAATCTTTTCCCATATTCCCAATGAGTCCATTATAGTGCCGTCCATATCAAATATAGCGACATCAAATGTATTTAGTTTCATTTCGAGTACTCCTCAAGAAGCGAATGTTTCACTCTCCACAGCTTCGGAGACAAGTCCACATAGTAAGTATGGGGATTTTCAAATCTCTTAACCTCATCCCAGATTGTTTCCACCTGCTCTTTGCAGTATTCACGGATCTCGGAAAGTGTGGGAAGTTGGGCTATTTTTTCTCCGTTTTCAAAAATTTTTACAAGTAGCTTTCTTGCAGTAAAGTTTGTCACAGTCTTACGTTTCCAAGTATGAATGGGGTCAAAAATTTCATAGGGCTGACTGTCGTCAATCGTCTCATTGTGAAGGGTCATAACATCGGCAATTGCCTTGCCCGTTTCATTGTCATAAAGTCTGTAAACTTGCTTGAAATCAGGGGTTGTAATCTTTGCAGGGTTTTCGCTGATTTTGATTTTAGGAAGAATTTCCCCATTCTCTTCAACACCTACAAGCTTGTACACACCACCGAAAACAGGCCAGCTTCTTGCGGTGATAAGGCGTTCACCAACACCGAAAGAGTTAATCTCGGCACCGTGAGAAAGGGTGTCTCGGATAATATATTCATCAAGAGAGTTGGAAACAACAATTCCGCAATCCTCGAATCCCTCTTTATCAAGTTCCTTGCGGATTTTCTTGGTGAGATATGTGATGTCACCGCTGTCAATTCTTACGCCCTTGGGTCTGTGACCTGTAGGAAGAATTACCTCTTTGAACACCTTTATTGCATTGGGAAGTCCGCTTTTAAGGACATTATAAGTATCGATAAGGAGTGTACAACTGTCGGGATAAACCTCTGCATACGCCTTGAACGCATCATATTCCGTTGGGAACATCTGCACCCAGCTATGTGCCATTGTTCCAATTGCAGGGATGCCGTAAAGTTCATCACTAAGGGTGTTTGCAGTACCGATACAACCTGCAATATACGCCGCCCTCGCACCTAAGATTGCACTACTTGCGCCGTGAGCACGGCGTGAGCCGAATTCCATAACGGCTCTTCCCTCCGCTGCACGGACAATTCTGTTTGTTTTAGTGGCAATAAGGGTCTGATGATTAACAAGCAAAAGAAGCATTGTTTCCACAAGTTGTGCCTGAATGGCAGGGCCTTTCACTATTACAAGAGGCTCATTGGGAAATACGGGAGTGCCTTCAGGCATTGCCCATACATCGCAGGAAAATTTAAAGTTTTTAAGGTAATTTAAAAATTCCTCGTCAAAGAGCTTTCTTGAGCGCAGGTATTCAATATCCTTGTCATCAAATTTAAGATTCGAAAGGTATTCCACAACCTGTTCCGTACCTGCCATAATAGCAAATCCGCCATCATCGGGAACACTACGGAAATAAAGGTCAAAATAGCAGACCTTATCCCCTGTTCCGTTCTTAAAATAGCCATTTGCCATAGTAAACTCATAAAAATCGGCAAGCATCGAATAATTTTGTTCTTTTAACATTGTAAGCATCTCCTATTCCCTAATTCCCGAAAGGAGCTGTAAAAAAACATTTTTCACAGCTCCTTCATCTCTTCATCAATAAAACTTCCGGGTCGAAAGGCTGATATTTTCAGCCGTTATCCGTTTTCGATTGCGTCTTCAAGCCAGAATTCAGCAATATCAATTGCTTCAAAAAGGCTTTCACGGGTTGCCTTTTTAATAACCTTTTCCTTGCCGAAACCTTTGTTTGTGCAAAGGTCGATTGTTATACTGTCAGCAACTTCCAAATCGCCAACCTTTTTCTTGGACTTAACCGTAAAAATAATAATATATTTTTCTTTCAAATCGCCGTAATAAATAGTATCGCCGCGGCGTACCATAGGCTTACCTTTGTAGGTAAAAATCGTCTGTTCTGCTGCCATTTTACTCTCTCCTTTATATAAACTGAAATAAGTCTGCATAGTAATTTATATTATTTTACCACAGAAGATAAAATTAGTAAAGTATTTTTTCTTTTTTTAGTTGTATGCTTTCAGCATACCAAATATTTTTAAACTGCTCTATAATGTTTTTAACCATTTTTATACAAAGGAGATTTCAGAATGAAAAAGAAATCAATACTTATTGTCCTGCTTATTCTCCTCACCCTTTTTACAGGATGCGGAAAAAAAGATGAGAACAAAATAAAAAAGAACAATCCCGACTTAAAGAAAGATGTTGTGCAAAATATCCCCGATGTTACAGATGAGCCATTTACAGTAGATACTGTAGAATCCTACAAACGAAATACTGACACGGAAAATAACATCGACGAAATTTTTGTCAAGGTTAAGGGTCATTGCGACTCCGTCGAATGTGAATTACAATATAAACTAATTTATAACTACTACACCGAGGGCGGTTGGATTATGGACGAAATGCAACCTGCAGACAAGGAGAAATGGACAATCACACCCACAACAGGTATGAGTTCCGACATACATATGGACTTTCAGCAAAGCATTGCTGACTACGGCTATGGCGACGAAAGCTATTTTGGATATGTTACCACCAACTCGCGATATTTTGACCAGGACAGTCAAAGCGAGACAATAACATATGGTTTAACAACGACTACCCCGTTCCGTGACTTTTCTGCAGAGCTTTCCTGTACATACAGATTTGTGAGTTACTGTGAAGACAGTCATTTTTCATGGCATTGGGAAAGAGATTATGACAGGGATAATTATACTGTGATTTCTAACGACTATTCCAAAATTGCAGGTGAATGGCAGAAAACAAATATCGATCCCGCTATGAAGTATGAAACGGGATATCATGTAATTGAACAGCTTTCCTCCAATGAATTTGCTATAAATGCATGTCCCGGGGCTAATAGTTACAACGACTATGTAGTATTCCAAATGGTAGGTAATTCTCCCCAGATTACCGGCGTTGGAAATTTGGATAAAATATATAGTGGAAGAGTTAACGGAGCCACCATTTCTTTTAATACTGACGGAAGCATTGACTATGTAGGCGGTTTTGGCAGAAGCGGACACTTGGTAAAAAACTAAATTTAATATTTGAAATACACTAAAAAATTATCAATAGTTTTGCCTAAAAACTATTGATAATTTTTCTTTATTGTGATATACTTATAAAGCTGTACCGGCCGGGGAGGTAGCGGTGCCCTGTATCCGCAATCCGCTATAGCGGAGGTTATGTCCCCGATTGAGGCGTTTTTTCAGTACGGCTGGAGCATTTAAGTGGTGTTGACGATTGGGTCTTGCGCAATAGCGGCCCGTGAACCTTGTCAGGCGGGGAACCGAGCAGCAATAAGCGGTCTCCGTTATGTGCCGCGAGGGTGCCTGGTCCGAGCTAACTGAATGATTTCCGCGTAGTGAACGGCGTCGATTTCGGGGTGTACGGCAAAAAATTTCTTTCGGAAATTTTTTAATGCGAAGTGCAAAATGCAAAATTGATGTTGAAAATCAGCATAGCTGATTTTCTTCCTTCATTTCGAACTTCACATTTCGAATTTATTAATATCTCAACACAAAGGCTGTCTTATAACTTCTTAAGGCAGCTATTCTTAAAATAACAAGGAGGGATAGCATGGAGCATCAGACGCTTTACAGAAAGTGGCGACCCAAAACATTTGATGATGTTGTCGGTCAAGAGCACGTAACACAAACCATTAAAAATGAAATAAAAAATAACGTCTGCGGACATGCATTCCTTTTCTGCGGAACTCGCGGAACGGGTAAAACCTCTACCGCAAGAATTCTTTCCAAGGCGGTAAACTGTGAAAATCCCATAGACGGTAATCCCTGTAACAAATGTGCTACCTGTCAGGGGATTGAAAACGGCAGTATAATGGACATTATCGAAATTGACGCCGCAAGTAACAGCGGTGTTGACAATATCCGTTCCCTTCGTGAGGAGGCGGCATATACCGCCGCGGTAACAAAGTACAAAATTTACATTATTGACGAAGTGCACGCTCTCAGCCGTGATGCATTCAACGCACTTTTAAAGCTTCTGGAAGAACCGCCTGCACACGTTAAATTTGTACTTGCGACAACGGAGGCAAACAAGGTTCTGGGAACAATTTCTTCCCGTTGCCAATGCTTCGATTTCAAGAGAATTACTCCCGAGGATATTTACGGCAGACTTGAATATATCTGCAATGCCGAGGGCATTATGGCAGAGGAAAAGGCTCTTCGGATGATTGCCCAGCATGCTGACGGCTCTCTCCGTGATGCACTCAGTGCTTTAGAGCCGTGTATTGCCGCAGGCAGAGAAATTGATACTGAGTTCGTGGCAGAATTTTTGGGTAGAGCGGAAAATCATTCAGTAATTGAGCTTTGCGATTGCATCGGAAGAAATGATGCGGCAGGCGTAATAAGTTGTATTGACGAGGTATGTTCAAGAGGTAAAAACCTCTCGCCCTTTATTGAAACGCTTATTCGTGCAATGCGCGATATGCTCATTATTTCCGTTTCGGGACAGTGCAAAAGCGATTTTGACGAAGCTGAATATACCCAAATCAGCGAAAGTGCAAAAAACTATTCCACGGAAAAGCTTCTTTTTGCGATAAAGTCACTTTCAGAAGCGGTTTCCACCGCGCGTTTTATGACAAATCCCAGGGTTGTTTTTGAGGCAGCACTTATAAAGCTTTGTACAAAAAATAATGATGGCAGTTACGATGCTCTTCTTTCCAGAATTGCAGAGTTGGAAAAAAAGATTGAAAGCGGTAATATCACAGTTTCACAACCTGTGTCGAAGGCTGTACCCGTAAAAAAAGAACAGGAAGAACCAAAACCCGTTCCCAAAAAGCCCGATCTTCCCCCAAGCGAATTTTTAAATAAGATTAAAGGTGCTTGGCCGGAGGTTATGAATGATTTGGCAAGCAGCATACTTCTTTTTACGGCATTGGAAAATGTTGAACTGAGAGAAGAAAACGGAAAACTTGCGCTTACTTTCCCTGACGAGGGCGGAAGAGCCATGCAGGATATGGTTTCGGAGGGTATTGACCAAATCGATGCCGCAATAAAGGCACATACAGGACTGGATGCAAACACGGTAACAAGATTGGAAAGCGATTTTTCCTCTTTTACAGTAAAAAAAGTTGGGCATGACCCTATGGAAGATATAATGAATCTTCCCATAACAAATATAGATTAAATTTACATTAGAAAGGATGTTTTAATATGGCAAGAGGTGGCGGATTCCCCCGCGGTATGGGCGGTATGGGTGGCATGGGTAATATGAACAACATGATTAAGCAGGCCCAGAAAATGCAGGAAGAAATGATCAAGGCACAGGAAGCTTTGAATGAACAGGAGTTTGAAGCAAGTGTAGGCGGCGGTGCTATAAGCGTTAAGGCAAACGGTAAAAAGGAAATTATTGAGCTTACAATTTCTCCCGATGCAGTTGATCCCGATGACGTAGAAATGCTTCAGGATATGATTGTTTCTGCAGTTAATGAAGTACTCAGAAAGACTGAAGAAGCTCAAGCAAATAATCTCAAGGGACTTACCGGCGGGCTCAACATACCGGGATTATTCTAATACCGGATGCAAAGCATCCTTTCGCAACAAAAGTTTTACTACGTAAAAGCATTCGTTGCGAGATTCGGGCTTTCGCTCGCGCGGCACTCACCGTGCCAGCCCGTTCAAGGAGTTAAAATCGAGGTACACGCCCCCGATTTTAACGGATTCAAACATTAAGGGGAGTTCCCCTTAATAATCCCCCTTGAAAGTTTTTCTCTTAGGAGTTGAATTAAATGTATCCCGTATCTTTACAGGAACTTATTGACGAATTTAATAAACTTCCCGGTATCGGACACAAGAGTGCGGTAAGGCTTGCTTTCCATGTGATGAATATGCCGGAGGAAAAGGTGCAGAAATTTGTTAATGCTATAAACAGAGCAAAAACAAGTGTACACCTGTGCAGCAAATGTCAGAATCTTACCGATAAAGATGTATGTGACATCTGCGCATCAACCAAGCGTGATACAAATGTAATCTGCGTTATGGAAAGCCCTAAGGACGTAACTGCGCTTGAAAAAACAAGGGAGTATAACGGTCTTTACCACGTTCTTCACGGAGCTATTTCTCCCATGGACGGAATCGGCCCCGATGACATTAAGATTAAGGAGCTTATTTCCCGTCTTACCCCCGAAGTGACCGAGGTTATTATGGCAACGAATCCCACCGTTGAGGGCGAAGCTACGGCGATGTACATAGCAAGACTTCTTAAACCCATGGGAATTACGGTTACAAGAATCGCCCACGGGATCCCAGTAGGCGGAGATATTGAGTATGCCGACGAAGTAACGCTGACAAGAGCAATTGAGGGACGTCGCGAAATATGATTTTCAAATAATTGTTAATAACAAAAAAGGTTATGTGATAACAAAGTCACATAACCTTTTTTGCTGTGTGGCGCAACAGATTGAGTATTACCTGTGTTGAAATTATAACACATATTTTTTATCTTCGCAATACATTTGTTATGCATTATTTAAAAATAATTATATATATAATTGTATTGCAGAGGTGATTATATGAAAAAATTTAAAATACCTTCTATTCCACCGACAACTAATAAGTGCATAAGATTTCCAAATAATATTATTGATGAAGTGGAAAAAGCTATTGTTGGTAAAAACTGCACTTTTACAGCATTTGTTGTTGAAGCAGTAAAAGTTGCATTGGAAAACATTGAAGATGAGAAGTGATTTGCCAAAAAGAAAACCAACACGGTTAAAAGGGTACGATTATTCAACCCCCGGGATGTATTTTATAACAGTTTGCGTAAGAAACAAAGAGCATTTATTGGGAGACATTGTAGGGGGTGGCGATTTCGACACCCCGAAAATGATATTGTCAAAGCATGGTGAAATTCTAAATAATTATATCTGTTTTATGAACGAAAAATATTCTCATATTACAATAGATAAATATGTTGTTATGCCAAATCACTTTCATATGATTATCAGCATTACTGAATTTAAAAACGGTGCGTCGGAAACCGCCGCACCCTACAATAACAAAATTTCAAAATTTGTATCATTATTAAAAAGGTACTGCAACAAAGAGTATAATGAAAACATCTGGCAGCGCTCATATCATGACCACATAATTCGTAGTGAGCAAGACTATAATAAAATATGGGAATATATAGACACAAATGTTTTAAGATGGAAAAACGATTGTTTCTATATCAAATAAAGAACATCCGCAAACAATGTTTGCGGATGTTTTTCGTAATTTTGCGTTTATTTTGCACTTTCAAGAAGCTGTTCCAACTCTTCTTTAGTATATTTATAAATATTATCACAGAAGTGGCAAGTAATTTCCGCCTTGCCGTCTTCGTTAATGATTTTTGCAAGTTCATCCTTACCGAGGCTGATTAAAGCACGGTCGGTACGTTCACGTGAGCAGTCACACTTATACTGAGTGGAGACATTGTCGAAATATTCTATTTCATAGTCAGAGAGAAGCTGTTCGACTATATCTTCGGGCTTTTTACCGTTTGAAAGCATTTCTGTAACGGAAGAAATCGAAGCGATTGTTTTTTCCACGTTGTCAATATCCTCGTCATATGCGCCGGGGAGCACCTGCAGGATAAAACCGCCTGCCGCCTTTATTGTATAATCAACATCAACAAGCACTCCAAGAGCAACTGCAGTGGGGAGCTGTTCACTTGTTGCATAATACTGGGTTAAATCCTCTGCAACTTCACCGTTTACCAGCGGCACCTGTCCTATATAAGGCTCTTTAAGTCCTAAATCGCGGATAATACCCAACATACCATCTTTACCGATTGCACCGCCTACATCAAGCTTTCCTTTATCATTAAGGGGAAGGTCAACGAGGGGATTGCCTACATATCCTTTAACATTGGCATTACCATCGCCTACTGCCACAACTTTTCCGATAGGACCTCCACCGTTAAGCTGAATGGTAAGACTGTCATCGGCACTTTTGAGCATACTTCCCATAATTGCCGCTGCGGTAAGGGTTCTGCCGAGAGCTGCCGCTGCCGTGGGAGACATTTTGTGTATTTCCTGAGCACGGTTGCAAAGCTGGGTTGTATCTGCCGCAACAACACGGATAGCGCCGTTTGAGGTTATTGCATTTACTATATAATCTGCCATAGTTTTTCCTCCTGATACAGATGTTATAAAACGCATAGGGCAAGGTTCTGTTCCCACGCATCTGTCCGGGAGGGCACAGAGACCCTCCCCTACGATTTTATCACATACTGTTTAATAAAAAATTATACAAAAGGCAGAGGCTAAGCCTCTGCCTTTTAGCATAGTAGAAACTAAAATTACTTAAGTTCAACCTTTGCGCCAACTTCTTCAAGCTGAGCCTTGATCTTTTCTGCTTCGTCCTTAGAAACAGCTTCCTTAAGAGTCTTGGGAGCGCCATCAACTGCTTCCTTAGCTTCCTTAAGGCCAAGACCTGTGATTTCACGAACAACCTTGATAACCTTAATCTTTTCTGCACCTGCTTCTGCAAGAACAACGTCAAATTCTGTCTTTTCAGCACCTGCTGCTGCACCTGCATCGCCAGCTGCTGCTACCATAGCAACGGGAGCTGCTGCGCTTACGCCAAATTCTTCCTCCATAGCCTTTACGAGCTCAGCTACTTCGAGGAGCTTGAGTTCTTTAATTTCAGCAATAATTGTTTCGATCTTACTCATTTTTACTTACCTCCTATAATAAGTTAAATAATTTTTATTCTTCTGTAGGAGCTGCTGCTTCTTCTGCAGGAGCTTCCTCTGCTGCAGGAGCTTCCTCTACGGGAGCTTCTACTGCTGCTTCCTCTGCGGGAGCTTCTTCCTTCTCAAC
>SVJW01000052.1 GCA_015068735.1 Oscillospiraceae bacterium | reverse complement strand
TTTCATACATAAAAAGAAAGACACCAACCTTTCGGTTGATGTCTTCTTTTTATGGTGCGAGAGACGGGACTTGAACCCGTATGGTCTCCCACACGCACCTTAAACGTGCGCGTCTGCCGATTCCGCCACTCTCGCATATGGAACGTGTCACCTCGTGACAACGTAGATTATTATAACAGAGGAGTTTCATAATGTCAACATCTTTTTTCAAAATTTTTTATTTTTTTTGTTTCTAATAAATTTATGCAAAAAATACCCCTCATCTTTAACAGATGAGGGGTATTTAAACTTAACCAAATTATTTAGATGCAGGAGTTACAACGAATGTCTTTACAACAAATGAACCGTTGGAGTATGCGCCTGTCGCTATAACATGGTCGCCCTTCTTAATTTCCTTAAAGTTCATTTCCTTACCTGTTGTACCGTCAATAACTGTTGCACCCATATTGTTGCCATACTTGTTAGCGAATACTTTTTCAGTCACGCCGTTATCAGTAGTAATTTCTACATAATAATATGAAGTGCTTGTACTTACAACAACACCACTCTTGGAGGTTGTTTCAGAATCAGAGCTCTGCTCTACCTTTGTAATAGTGTTTCCGTTAAGAGTAAGCTTAACTACATTACCGAGACGAAGGTCATAGATAGTTGCGACACTTCCTGCCACATTGAATGTAGCGTCCATAGCTACAGGATATTCCTTTTCAACACCGCCGGAAGAAATTGTAAGTGTGGACTGTGTTGCAATCTTGATTGCTGTAATTGTACCGGTATTGCTACCCTTTGTGCTTGTTGCAACAATCTTGCTTACAACGCCACGCTTGATAGTAAGAACTACCTTGTCACCGGCGTATATATCACGGAGAGAAGCACTGGTTCCGTCACGTCGAATTATAACATTGTCTGCAAGTTTGTATGTGAATACGTTTTCTGCATCTGTTACTTCATCAACAGTGATAACAGAAAGTGTTACGGGGTCGTTAAGGTTTATTGACTTCACACTACCCTGTACTGTAGCTTCTGCTGTAAGACGGTCAATGGAAACAAATTCTGTTCCGAGAAGTTTTACAACAACATAGTCATTTGTTTTTACTGAATTGATAGAATCTGCAACGCCGTCTGTTGTAACTTTGTACTCAGCCGCTGCGTAATAAGTAACAACCTCACCTGTTCCGTCAAGTTTTACTGAAAGTCTTGTGTAACTGTCCTTCGCAGTAATGCTGTCAACAGTACCGCTTATAGTCTTGCTGGACTCAGGGCTTATGACTTCTACAGAATGGATCTCTTTACCGTATCTTACAACAACGATGTTGCTGTTTGAAAGGATGTTTGTAATGGAAGCCACATTTCCGTCAATAAGAACTTTTGCCTTGGAAGGAACTGCATAGTCCTTTGTTGCACCGGAGGATGTTGTAAGGTTGATAACACCGCTGTCAGGATTAACAGAATTTACAACGCCTGCCTCAATGCTCATATCAAGCTTGTCCATGATTCTGTAAAGCAGCACACAAACCTGTGCACGGCTGAGAGCACCGTTTGCATTGAAAACAACACTTCCGTCTTCCAATTGAACACCATTCATATATCCGTTATCTACAACGTATGCTATATAGCCGGCGTCACTGTGACTGATAGATGCATTGTCAGCGAAATCAAGCTGATCGGGATATGTCTGCTTAATTTCAGCATCCATAAAGTTTGCAATGAAAATTGCTGCATCCTTACGGGGGAATTCTTCAAGATACTTGCCGTTATCAAGATAGCTTACAATATCATTTTCATCCATAATTCCCTTATAAACAAGGAATGCAATTTCTCTTTTGAAAGAATTATAGGATTCTATATCAAGATCCTGGAGAAGATACTGATACTTTTCATATGCAAGATCTGCGATTTCAGAATATGCATCATCTGAATATCCTGCCACACGGGAGAAAAGTATAACCGCTTCAATCTTGCTGATAGCCTTATCAGGTTTAAAAGTACCGTCAGTATATCCCTTGATAATACCGAGATCGGTCATTTCTTCAATCTGCTTTGCTGCCCAATCATGATCGGGAGAAAGAACGTCGGGGAAAGGTGTCGCTGCAAGAGTGGGAATTGCCATGCAGGAAATTATTAAACAAAGTGTAATTATTGCGGACAGAAATTTCTTTTTCATTTCTATCGTCCTCCTTCCTATACTTGCTTTTATCATATCATATATAAAAAGAAAGTGCAATACAAAATTTCAAAAAATTGTGTAAATCCTTTCAATTTTTTTGACAAAAAGCACAACATTTGGTATTTATACACTTTTGCATATTTTATTTGAAATTCACAAAGCTTTGTGGTATAATATTTCTCAGCCCTATGAAAGGAATTGAAATTTTATGTTATGTACAAGATGCAACAAAAATGTTGCTGTTATATTCGTAACCCGTATGGAAGGCGGAAAAACTGTCAACGAAGGACTTTGTATGCCCTGTGCAAGAGAATTGGGCATTAACACAATGCAGCAGATGGCAGGCGGCCTTGATATGGGAGATATGGAAAACTTAGAGGCTCAGATGATGGAAATGCTCGAAACTGAAGAGGGAGATGACGGTGAAGGAAATCCCCTTGCAAACTTTTTTTCAAATATGTTTGGTGCATTCCCTCCTGTCTCCTCTGAAAACGGTGCTATAAGTAATGAAAATCCCGACAAAAAGGAAAAAGGCAAAAGCAAAGACAAACCCGACAAGAAGAAAAAACTTCTTGATACTTACGGCACAAATTTGACTGCAAAGGCAAAAAACGGTCAGGTGGATATGGTTGTGGGCAGAGACCGTGAGATCGAAAGACTTGTGCAGATTCTTAACCGTCGCACAAAGAACAATCCTGCACTTTTAGGTGAACCGGGCGTTGGTAAAACAGCCATTGCCGAGGGATTTGCCGAAAGAATAGTAAGCGGAAATGTTCCCGAAAAGCTTCTTGATAAGGAAGTGTATCTTCTTGATTTTACAGCCATTGTAGCAGGAACACAGTACCGCGGTCAGTTTGAAGCAAGACTTAAAGGAATTATTGAAGAAACGAAAAAGCTCGGCAACGTCATACTCGTTATTGACGAGCTTCACAATATTGTAGGTGCAGGAGATGCCGAGGGTGCAATGAGTGCGGCAAACATTCTGAAGCCCGCCCTTGCCCGTGGCGAAATTCAGGTAATAGGTGCAACAACACTTACAGAGTACAGAAAATTTATTGAAAAGGATTCGGCTCTTGAAAGGCGTTTCCAGACAGTAATCGTGGAAGAACCCTCTCCCGAAGAAACTGTCGAAGTTCTTCGTGGAATAAAAGGTTATTACGAAGATTATCACAAAGTTAAAATTCCCGATGAGGTAATAAATACAGCGGTTAATCTTTCAAGAAGATATATTACCGACAGATATCTGCCCGACAAGGCGATTGACCTTATAGACGAGGCAGGAAGCCGTGCAAATCTAAAAAACGCAATCCTTACCCAGCTTGCCCGTACAGAAAAGAAACTTTCCGCACTCTTGGAACAGATTGAAGAGGAAAACGCACCTAAAGAGGGTGAAAATGCTGAGCAGGATTACGAAAAAATTGCTGAATTAAAGACACAGGAATGTGCACTCAAAGAAGAGGCGGAAAACCTCCGCAAACAGCTTTCTGATGTAAGTCTTACCTCCGATGATATTGCATATGTAGTGGAATCCTGGACAAAAATACCTGTTCAAAAAATTACTCAGGCAGAGACGGAAAGACTTCTCAGTCTGGAGGAAAGACTTCACAAACGCATTATCGGTCAGAACGAAGCTGTAAGTGCCGTAAGTCGTGCAATACGCAGAAACCGTGCTGCACTTTCCAAAAAGCTCCGTCCTGCAAGTTTTATATTTGTAGGACCTACAGGTGTTGGTAAAACAGAGCTTGTAAAACAGCTTGCAATTGAGCTTTTTGACAGTGAAGATGCTCTTATAAGAGTTGATATGACCGAATTTATGGAGAAACACTCTGTTTCAAAACTTATCGGCTCTCCTCCCGGATATGTAGGCTATGACGATGCAGGTCAGCTTACGGAAAAAGTAAGAAGAAAGCCTTATTGCGTAGTTCTTTTTGACGAAATTGAAAAGGCACATCCCGATGTGCTTAACATAATGCTTCAGATTCTTGATGACGGAAGAGTAACAGACAGTCACGGTAAGGTTGTAAGCTTTGAAAACACTGTTATCGTTATGACGAGCAACGCAGGAAGTGACTGGAAAGGCAGCGGTATTGGTTTTGCTGAAAGTATTTCCAAGCAGAACAAAGAAAAGGTTACCCGTGCCCTTAAAGCTATTTTCAGACCTGAATTTCTTAATCGTGTTGATGAAATTGTAGTATTTGACGAGCTTAACCATACGGAAATGAAAGAGATTCTTGATATTCTGCTTTGCGAGCTTTCCGAAATGCTTGTTAACAAGGGCATAAAGCTCACTGTTGCCGATGAGGTAAAAGAAATTCTTGTAGATGAAGCCGTTCGCGAGCATCTCGGAGCAAGACCGCTGAGAAGACTTATCGGAAGAAAAATCGAAGATAAGCTTTCCGATATAATTATAAGCGGTTCTTATAAAAATGAAGTAAACATCACAGAAAAAGACGGAGAAATTGTTTGTGAGTAATAAAATTCTGTTTTTGTATTTTAAACAAAAGCATAAGACGGAGCTTATGAAGTGTGAGAGCATAATAAAAGTGCTTTTTCGGAAATTCAGGAAGAGTGTTGTTTTCTCATATATGCAGATTGACACCTCTTCTTCCTGCCGTGAAGCCTTTATGAAGGTTCTTTTTGAAGAGATAAACCGTCATCATGCAATTTTGATAAAAGGAGATACGGAAAGTTTCTCAGAAGAAAGAACGCTTTTCAAGGAAATTCTGGAACTCAAAGCATCGGAGCACCATACTTTAGGAAAAGTAATCTGTTCCCCTGCAGTGGAGAAAACTTTTAAAAGTTCCGATAATTCAGTAAGTGAAATATATACAGCAAGTATGGAAAACCTCAACTATGCGGCAGAGCTTTCCGTAAAGCTTTCGCGGAGCAGAAAGCATCTTCTTACGATATGTACAAAACCTGAAAATATTGTGGATACGACTCTCTTTCACGCCGTTGAGGATGCTTGTAACAAATCAATGCACATAAATTCCGAGCATATTTCGTTTGATAGAATGATTTATCTCTGTACAAAAACCGTCCCTTCTTTTGATACGGTACTTGCCACAGAGGAAATTTCAAAGGTTATTTCCGCCCATCTTGACGCTTCTGCAAGAATCTGTTCAGGACATACTGTTTTGCACACGGAAAGAGGCAAGTTTTATATGAGCAGAACTTCATTTGCCGAAGAGATGAGTAATGCGCATTTTGCATCTGTATTATTGACATTTTCTGAAATTCTTTACGAAGAATTCAATATGAAAAATGCCTGCGACTGGCTCAGAAAAGCTGTCGCAACTTCTTTTGAAACTCACGCATTTACACCGTTTGATGAGTTTTCTAATAAAGTTATTTCTGAAATACAAAAGCCTATGAGGTACACAAGATGATAGTTACGATAAAAGATTTTGTCCCCGAACATACTTTTGACTGCGGTCAGTGTTTCCGTTGGGAAAAACAGGCAGACGGAAGTTATATCGGCATTGCAAATTCGCAAGCAGTCAGAATTTCAGCACAAGGGGAAAAAGTTACAATTGACGGTATTACAGAAGAAGATTACTCACTTTTCTGGAAAAGATACCTTGATGCCGAAAGAGATTATTCTACCGTTAAAAATGCGGTGAATATAAACGAAACCATGGACAGAGCGGTTAAGTTCGGAAATGGTATCCGTATACTCAGACAGGATTTTTTTGAGGCGCTGATTTCCTTTATAATATCCCAGAGAAGTTCAATCCCCAAAATAAAAAACTGCGTAGACAAACTGTGTCGGCTTTACGGTGAGGAAATAGTGTTTGACGGTAATACCTACTATGCTTTTCCAACACCTGAAAAAATTGCATCCCTTACAGAAGATGAAATCCGTGCTTTAGGCGTCGGTTACAGAGCCCCGTACATACTGAAAGCTGCAAAAGCTGTGGCAAACGGTGAAATTGACGAGAGTGTTTTGGACAAACTTGATACACCTTCTGCGAGAGAAAAATTACTCTCACTTTATGGTGTTGGCGATAAGGTCTGTGATTGCGTGCTTCTGTTCTCTCTTGGTAAATACGACCTCTTCCCTGCCGATGTGTGGATAAAGAGGGTTATGGAGGAAGAGTTTGATTCAAAAGATGCAAAGGCACTTGGCGAGTCGCAATTCGGTTCATACAGCGGTTTTGCACAACAGTATCTTTTCTATTGGAGGAAATATAATGTTTAAAAATTTCTACGCAGATGCGTATTTTAAAAATATAAAAGATGTTTCCCCCGAATACCTCAAGGAAAAAGGTATAGAGGGAATTATCCTCGATATTGACAACACCCTTATCGGTCACGATGTTCCTGTTCCCGATGATGAAACTATGGCGCACCTTCGTCTTTATGAAGCTGAGGGGTTTAGGCTATGTGTTGTTTCCAACAACACATATGAAAGGGTGAAAAACTTTACTGAAAAAATAGGGGTAGAATTTTTTGTTTATAAAGCATTAAAACCCAAAAGTTTCGGTTATGAGAAAGCTTCGGAACAAATGAATATTCCCCTCAGTAAGATTGCCGCCATTGGCGACCAGATTTTCACCGATGTGTGGGGCGCAAAAAGAGCAGGTTGCTTTGCAATACTGACAAAACCGCTTCACAAAGGTGGCGAGGGTAAGTTTATAGCATTTAAAAGAATACTTGAAAAACCCTTTGTAAGAAAAGCAAAAAAGAAGGTGTAAAAAACTCAGTTTTTTACACCTTCTTTTTATGGGGATAGGAAAAAATGCTTCAGAACGGACAAACTGAGCTGTAAATACCTGTATAACAGGTATTTACAGGTTACCCGAAGCTGTATGTGTATACAGCAAGTGGCGAAGTTTGTTCGTAGCAAAAAGGCTTAAAAATATAGAAAAATCGAATAAAATGAGATTTTTCCACCGTATTTAGGTGTTTTAACACTTTACAAACTACTTAAATTACATATTTTTTTCGCCTTTTTGCGGTCTGGACTTTTTTTACATCCCCTTTTAATATTAGAAGAATAATTTTCTCTCCATTATTTCACGGGCTGTGCGGTTTATTCCGAGGAAAATAAGAAGTCCACCGAAAAGTACCAGACCCGACAAAGGATAGATTGACCACCATAAATAAGGAAGGTCAAAAGTTATGTTCAGGAAAAATTCTATAAGCATCATAAAAGCACCTAAGGAGATAAGTGCCCCTCCGATTATGTAAAGTCTTCCTTTCTTCAGATAATGAAGCAAGGCTACAACAGTACATATTATAAGAGAAAGTCCGCCTGCCACAGGAAATGCAAAGCTCATAAACCAACCTCCATTGGTGGAGAGACTTATATACAACAAATAAAGTATTACCATAACAAGTGCACACGCAGTAAATATAACGGGATTTCTCTTTTTAAACCAAAGAGGAAAAGCAAACATCACATATGAAACTGCCAGCGCCCCTGCAACATATCCAAACCAGTCCAGCCGACCGTTTATTTTTATATCCGTTAAAAAGCAAATAATAAGCGGAATCATAAACAAAATAAGAATTACACCGTTTATGGTTTTCGCGTTGGAAACTGTATTGGGAATTTTATTTTCCGGATACAGATTACCCCTTGCCATATTTTCAAATTCAGGATGACAGACCACTGTATCACACAGAGGGCATTTCTTTTCACTGTCGGCAAGTTTTACACCGCATTTTATACAATACATAATCTATCACCTCTCTTTTTGGTTGCTTTCAACCGTAACAGGAATTCCAAGTTCTTGCAACACGGCAAAAAAGTGCCTTTCAAGACCTGGCTCCTTTATATTACGGATAAAGTTAACATATACCGTATCTCCGTAAGAAAGCATACCGCAATTATAGGGAGCATCCGCCTGAACTCCGAGAATGAAGTCAAACCGCTGTATGTATTTTCCCATAACTTCAGGTACTTTCACCCTTCCTAAATTAGATAATGCAAGGCAGGATTTTATTTCCCCTACGCTGTCAAAAATTGCTTTCATAACAGCATTTTTCAACGGCAACGGCATCAGTCTTACAATGGGATTTTTTTCATCATTAACATTTGCAGTTATCATACTGCCCATGTGTTTTGCCGTGATTTCCAGTCCCATTTTATTTTTAACAATCGTGCACAATTCTTCAAAAGTATATTCTCCAAGTCTGGGATCTGCCTCGGGAATGGTGTACATGGCAAAGTTACGTAATGTTTTGCTGGGAAAAAGTTTTCTCAGATTAACAGGTATCAGCACCTTTACCCTCTTTTGCTTTTTTATGCACGGATTTTTCTCCTTTTGCAGATTAAGTAAAGCCTTCATTACGACTGCACACATAAATGCTGTCATTGTAACATCGTACTTGTGAGAAGCATTCAACAAATCCTCTACAGGAATACGAAAACAAGTAAGGTTTAAAAATCCGTCACGCTGAATTTCACCTGTCATGTGCCAGGCATTTGTATCTTTACGGCTTGCACGCACAGCACCTGCGTTTTTAAGGAAACTGTCTTCCAATTCTTCGTCTTTCGGAGGTTCTCTGCGGTCAAGGATTCCGTCCTCGATCGGAACTGTCACGGAGTATTTTTGTTCAATATATTCCGCAAGAAGGTTTTTAAGGAAAATATGCGCACCGGTACCGTCGGTTAATGAGTGGAAAAATTCCACAGCAATGCGGTTTCGGTAAACAATTATACGGAAAGCACATTTTTGCATTTCTTTCTTACTCATATAAGTGAGAGGATAACTATATTCCTCTTTAATCTCGGGAGCTTTCTCCACCTGTTCAAGATAAAACCAAAAAGCACCTTTTCTCAGGCGTGCCGCAATAGACGGAAAACGCTTGACCACAACATCCAATGCTGACTTTAACACATCCTTATCCACATCTTCATACAAAGTAGCGGACTGTCTGAAAACATTACTCCAGTTCCTTCTTCGCGCCGCAGGGTAGATTTTCGCCGCATTATCAAGGCGCACCCATCTGAGTTGTTTTCCCGTCATAAAGCTCCTCCCTTCGTTTTCAGTAATACTATTATATTCCACAGATATTGACTTGTCAACGATTGAAAAAATATCCACCTGAAACCAGGTGGATATTTTAACTTTAATTATTCAAAATCGAGAAGCAGTTGAAGAACTCTCTTTGCACTCTGCTGTGCTGCTCCTGTAAATCCCGGATTGTAGTAACCCATAGTACGGCTTACCGCCTCGGTATAGCCCTGCGGCATACGGACATCATTACCTGCCGTAATTTCGTTGGGCTGATAGCTATATGTCTGCCAGTCGGTCATTACGAGACCTTTATATCCCCACTCACCGCGAAGGATGGCTGTTATAAGGTCATAATTCTCTGAAGCACGAACACCGTTAATCGGGTTGTATGCCGTCATAAGAGCTCTGGGGTTAGATTCCTTCACACATATTTCAAAGCCCTTGATGTAGATTTCTCTTATTGCTCTTTCAGAAACAACACTATCCGAGTCACGACGGTTTCTTTCCTTATTATTACAAGCAAAGTGCTTGGGAGTTGCGGCAATATTCTGTGACTGAATACCCTTTATCTTTGCTGCAGCCATCTTACCTGATACAAAGGGATCTTCTGAATAATACTCAAAGTTACGACCGCAAAGGGGATTCCTGTGGATGTTGAGCGCAGGTGTAAGCCAGATAAGAAGATTGTTTTCCTTTGCTTCCATAGCGCCTCTCTTACCCATTTCTTCCATAAGTTCAAGGTTCCATGTGCACGCCATAAGTGTTGCACAGGGGAATGCTGTTGTGGGAATTCCGCAATGCCCTGTAATTCTGATACCGGCAGGGCCATCTGTTGTTAACGCACAAGGCACACCATAATCGTCTACACCCTCCATCACAATTCTGGAACCGATACCGCCTACATTGGAAACGCCGAATCTGGGTTTTCCGCCAAGAAGGTCGGCAATGTAGTCGTTATCAAGCTGTGCAACAAAATCGTCAAGAGTTTCTTTGCCGTCGACAACATCTTCTATCATTATCTTTCCTGCGTGTTCCTTGGGCTTTAAAGCCTCACATTCCACTATTTCGGGCTTCTTTCTGTCTCTCCTGGGCATTTCCTCAAATGTGCCGTCTGCGCACATACGCTTTTCGAGGTCAACTGAGAAAGCTCTTTCAGAAAGTTTTTCTACCACACGGAATTCTTCCGCTACAGTATATGTAAAATCTGCTTTTACCGTATTTCTTACGGAATTACCAATATGGAATGTGTATTCTCCGCCCTCAAGGATATATGCGGATTTTTCGCATTTACCCAAATCGTCGTAGCTTGCCATATAATTTATGTCAAAGGAAAGTGCAACCTTTTCTGATTCACCGGGTGCAATAAGAGATGTTTTTTGGAATGCAGCAAGCTCGCGCGCAGGTTTGCCGAGTTTTCCCTGAGGAGCGCTGTAATAGAGCTGAACTACTTCCTTACCTGCCATATCACCCGTGTTTTTAACGGATGCTTCCGCTACGATTTTTTCTTTATCCAGAGAAACTTTCACATCGGAAATTTCAAATGTTGTATAGGAAAGTCCGTAACCGAAAGGATAGTTAACCTTTTCCTTTGCGCCGGGGATTGTTTCAAAATAACGGTAACCTACATAAATATCTTCGTAATATTTTACAAACACTTCGCTGTCATTAAAACTTTCAGAAGAAGGATAGTCTGCAAATGTCTTTGCAAATGTATCGGTAAGCTTACCGGAGGGGTTAACCTCGCCAAGTACGATTTCCGCAGTTGCAAGACCGCCCTCCATACCTGCGTTCCAGATAAGAAGTGAGCCTTTGATTTTGTCGTTATTCTTAAACCACTCGGAATCAATCATTCCACCGACGTTCATAATTGCAATTACATTGTCGAAATTCTTGCAAACAGTTTCAATCATCTTGCTTTCAGAATCGCTGAGGTAGAAATCACCCTTTTCGCTCGAACGATCCGAACCTTCTCCGCTGTAACGACTGATAGTAACCACAGCTATGTCCGCATTTTCCTTTGCTTCCTTAACAAGTTCCTCGGGAATTTCAGGGTCAGCAAGGTTTTTCATTCGTTTAGAAAGAGAGGGCTGTTCTTCCCTTGCCTTTGCCATATAGTCAACATAAAAATCGGAAAGCTTATGGAAAATCTGAACTTTTCCCTCTTCCTCTTTTACCTTAAAGCCTTCATATACATTGCGGTTATATATGGGATAAACCTCACCGCTTCCGCCACCGCCGGAAACGTATTCAATCTGAGCTTTACCGAAAATGGCAATCTTTTTTTCTGTCGGCAGAGGAAGAATTCCATCATTTTTAAGAAGCACTATACCCTCTTTCGCAATGTTATGCGCAAGGTCTATATGCTTCTCGCTTGAAGTTACTCTTCTTCCGTCCTCACCCAATGGCAGACAGGGCTGAAATCTTAATCTGTTCCATTTTGTTTCTTTCATTTTTCTGCACTCCTTTATATTTTACTGAAAATATATGTTGAAATTGATCTTGCTTCCGCCTGTGTTTCCACAGTATTTTCACCCATATGAAGATACACGGCTCTATCCTCTTCGGTGCTGTTCAGAATAACCGTCACAACACTTCCGTCAGGATTTTTAAAAGATACCGTTTCCAAGTCTTTGGAATAGGAACTGCTACCTATTCTCTTAGCACCCTTTTTTATGTACTTACTGAAATGACCTATATAATAGTAGGAATCCCGGACATAAACCTCATCCTTTTCGGTGTCTGCCATTATAGGCGCATCACAGAAATTTTCCACATGATTTGGTCCGCCTTCACTGTTAAGTAACATATTCCAGTCGCAGAAAATGTTGCAGTAGTTATTGAAATTACCAATCATATCGTGGGCATATCGTTCCCCGATTTTGGTAGTGTCAAGCATACCACGGCTATATTCATAGCAACCCTCTGTAAAAGCTAAGTCCATATCTGGATACAGCTCCTTGAACATACGAAGCTGTTCAAAGTGGTCACCGCTATACCAATGGAACGCCATACCGTAAACATATTTTTTTGCATCTGCATCTTCGAGCATTGTTTTTGCCCTGTCGAGGATACGTTCCTTGTTATGATCCCAGAATAGAATTTTAATTCCTGCCTTTTCCATTTTCTGTCCGAGATAGTTTTTTACAAAATCTCTTTCCTCTTCAGCCGTGTAAATACAGGAATCCCAATTCTGTACTGCCTTTGGTTCGTTCTGTACTGTAACGCCCCAGATATCAATGCCTTCTTTTTTATAAGCCTCCGCAAATTTCACATAAAACCGTGACCACAGTTCGTAATATTCCGGCTTAAGCTTTCCGCCCAGATTCATCTGACCGTTAGTCTTCATATATGCAGGAGGGCTCCAAGGAGATGCCAGCATACAGATATCGCCGTATTTTTGAGCATCCTTAATCATAGGAATAAGTGACTTCTTATCGCGCTCTATGTTAAAGGTTTCAAGAGTTTCATCGTTTTCCTCTACGCAGGCGTAATTTCCCAGGGAAAAATCACAGCTGTTTATATGGACACGTCCGAAATTATATCCGATACCGTCTTTTTCATCGAAATACATTTTTACTATCTTTTCTCGGTTTTCTTTGCTGAGTTTATCCAAGGTTGTTGATGCCGCTTCCGTAAAAGCTCCCCCGAAGCCTTTTATTTCCTGATATTCAATATCGGGGAAAATGCTTATAAGACGCATTTCTCTTGTATTTTCTTTTACTGTACAAAGAGTTTCTTCCTGCATGGGAATTCTGCCTTTTACAGTTTTTACAACTTTAACCTTCATAAAATCCCACCTTTTTCATCCTTATACTTGCATTATAGGGCATAAAATGTTATAATTCAAGACATAAAGCAAGTGTTTACGGACAAAAAATGCACTTCAGGGTGGTTTTATGAAGGTTTTTTACGAAAACAGAAAATGCAGGGAAAATATTTTTCTTTCTCACAATCTTACTTTCAATGCACATATGCACGAAGAAGTAGAAATCGTATATATGATAGAGGGAACTGCTCACGCTTTTTCCGGCGGTGTGGAATGTAATCTCTCCCCCGGTGATTTTTTTGTAGCATTCCCAAATCATGTTCATTATTACGACAATTGTCAGGACAATGTGGCTGTGGTTGCCATTATTCCGCTTAAGGTACTTTCAGAACTCAGGGGTATTCTTACAACAAAATCCCCCCTTTCTCCCCACATCAAAAATGCAGACCCACTCGCAGGGAAGCTTTTTGAATCAGCGCTGCTTTATAAAGGCAAATACAAAAACGAAGCTGAAAAGGGACTTCTTCTTTCTGCTGTTTCTGCACTGATGGAAAAAGTTTCTTTTGCAGACGAAAATGTTCCCTTGCAAAACGCACTTCCGTCTATTCTGGCATATTGTGAAAATAACTATCTTGAAGATATTTCTCTCGACACAGTTTCAAAAAACTTAGGGATCAGCAAATCTCATATTTCACATATTTTCAGCGAAAAGCTTCATATGAACTTCCGCGACTACATAAATTCTCTCCGACTTAATTACGCAACAGAGCTTCTTACAGACAAAGAAAAAAGTATGACTCAGGTTGCGGCAGAATCGGGTTTTGAAACAATAAGGACATTTAACAGAGCATTTCGCAAGAGGTTTAATGCTTCTCCGCTGGAGTACAGAAAACAAAATTTGTGATATTTTCAAAAAAAGCTTGCATTCTATATATATAAATGATATAATGCATTTGACATAAACGAAGGAGTGGGTTGCAAAGACCCACTCTTTCGCATTATATTAAACCAATTTATTGAGGTGATGGTATTTTGGCAAAGATAGATGAAGCTCTTGAAAAGCTTGCTCTGGACGTCTGCGAAAGACACGGTGTGTACATCTACAACACCGAATACAAAAAAGAGGGCAGCGAATATTTTCTCCGTCTGTACATTGACAAGGACGGCGGCGTAACCATTGAAGACTGTGAGAATGTAAGCCGCGAAATAAGTCCTATGCTGGATGACCTGACCTTTATAAAGGAAGCATATATTTTTGAGGTTTCCTCCCCCGGTATTGACCGCGCACTTACTCGTGACTGGCATTTTGAAAAGGTTATAGGTGAAGAAATCGAGATAAAGCTTTTTGCCCCTCTTGACGGCAAAAAGGAAATCACA